>JBAUWD010000023.1:0-6099 GCA_049583575.1 Nocardioides sp. | reverse complement strand
ACCCTCATCCGCGGGCCGCGCGTGCTGCCGGTGCGGGTCTGACCCGGCCTCAGCCGAGGGCGACGAGCACGACCGCGGCCCCGCACAGCACGAGACCGCGGGCCTGGACCTGATGGATGCGCTCCCGGAGGACCAGGGCCGCGAGGAGCACGGTGAACGCGGGGTAGAGGGAGGTGAGCACCGCGGAGACGCTGAGCAGCCCGTGGTGCGTGGCCAGCAGGAAGCCCAGCCCGGCTGCGGCCGCCAGCACGCCGCTGACCAGCCCCCACCACTGCTCGAGCGCATGGGGGCGCGGGTCCCCGCCGAGCACGAGGGCGGCCGCCGTCACGGACAGCACGGAGGTGAGCTGGTTGGCCGCGAACGGCCAGTAGCCTGCCGACGCCGGGATCTGACCCAGTGCCGCGAACAGGCCGCCGAAGCCGATCCCCGCCATCACCCCGTCCAGCAGGCCGCTGGGGCCGGGGGCAGCGGCGTCGCTCTCCTCGCGCGAGACCAGCCAGACTCCCGGCAGCGCAGCGACGATGCCGAGCCACACCAGGGCCGAGGGCCGCTCACCGGTGAGCACCCCGATCAGGACCGGAAGGGTCGTCGCACCGACCCCGGAGACCGGCGCCACCACGCCCATCCGGCCGGCGGCGAGCCCGCGGTAGAGGAACGCCGTACCGGCGCCCGAGCCGAAACCGGCGAGGAGCCCCCAGAACACGTCCGACGGGTGGGGATGGCCGGGCACCACGACGGCGAGGACCAGCGCAGACAGGAACGCGCCGAGACAGGCCAAGGTGGCCACCGGCCACACCGTGGTACGGCGTGAGGCGAGGCCGCCGACGAAGTCGGACACGCCGTAGGAGACCGCGCCGAAGAGCGCGAGCAGCACCGTGATCACGTCGCCACCACGCCGACGACCCAGACCGCCGTCGCCAGCAGGGCCGCCAGCAGCTCGATCAGGATGCCGATCCCCACGGCCCCGAGGGCGGCGCGCGTGGACGGCCAGGCCCCCGCGGCTCCGACGCGCACCCGCTCGGCGAGGTAGATCCCCACCGGGAAGCCGACGAGGGCCCCCACCAGGGGGATCAGGAAGAACCCGACGACGGCGCCGACGCCTCCGGACACGAGGGTGCTGGCCGGGACCGCGGCCTTCAGCCGGCGTCCCGGGACGGCGTACTTCACGACCGCGCCGACGACGAGGCAGGCCGTCGCCAGGCCGAGGACGACCCACCCGGCCGTCGAGCCCGTCAGGGAGGCCCAGAGCAGGATCCCGACCCACACCAGAGCGGTGCCGGGGAGGACCGGCACGACGGTCCCGAAGATGCCGACGACGACGAGCACGCCGCAGACGATGACGGTGCCGCTCATCCGCGCAGCCTTCCACACGCTCGGGCGAGGTCGGCCGGAACGCAGGAGACCCCGGACCGTGCGGTCCGGGGTCTCCGAGGGCTCGTGGAGCCTGGCGTCAGCGCTCGTCGTCCGGCGCGGTCGCCGGGGTGGCGCTCAGCCTCTTGGTCTCGTCGATGACGTTGGCCGCGATCTCGCGGAGCTTGTCGCCGTGCTCGCGAGCGTGGTGGGCACAGAAGAGCAGCTCGCCACCGGACTGGAGCTCGACCCTCAGGTAGGCCTGGGCTCCGCAACGGTCACAGCGGTCCGCGGCGCTCAGCGACGCGGAGCTGGGGGCTACTGCGGTGTTCACATCGGCCTCATTTCTCGTTCTGTTCCGGCGTCTTCCCCAACGCAACGAGAGGGTGGATACATTCCCGCGACCCCCCAGTCGTGACGTGGCCTCCGACACCTGATCCAATCACGGTGATCGTCTCCCGGGGGTGGAATCCCATGCCTCGGGAGCTGTTGCTCGTCGTCATGAACCTGTTGTGTTGAGTGTGACGCGTACCGCGCCCGTCCGGTTCAAAACCGCTGAACTCGGACCAGAATCTTGTCCGCTTCGTGATGTCGCCACCGTAGACCCGCACCCGCGTTCCCGGCGGCAGCGAGCCTGCCAGGCCGCTCGGCGTGTCGCGGGTAGGGTCGTGGGACAGCCAGCACGACGCCAGGAGCACGACGATCGCCGACAACACCTACAACGCCGCGCACCTTCTCGTCCTCGAGGGGCTGGAGGCGGTTCGCAAGCGCCCGGGGATGTACATCGGGTCCACCGACACCCGGGGCCTCATGCAGTGCCTCTGGGAGATCATCGACAACGGCGTGGACGAGGCGCTGGCCGGCGCCTGCGACCTGATCGAGATCACCCTGCACCCCGACGGGTCGGCGGAGGTGCACGACCACGGCCGTGGGATCCCGGTCGACAAGGAGCCGAAGACCGGCCTCCCCGGGGTCGAGGTCGTCTTCACCAAGCTGCACGCCGGCGGCAAGTTCGGCGGCGCGTCGTACGTCGCGACCGGCGGCCTGCACGGAGTCGGCGCCTCGGTCGTCAACGCGTTGTCGGCCCGGCTCGACGTCGACGTCGACCGGTCGCCGTCCCAGCAGGGCATGAGCTTCCGCCGTGGCGTGCCCGGAGTCTTCGCCGGCGACGGCCCCACGGCGGGCTTCACACCGAAGTCCGGCCTGACGCGCAGGGGCGGCCGGGTCGCGAAGGCCAAGACCGGCACCCGCATCCGCTTCTGGCCCGACCCACAGACCTTCACCAAGGACGCGACGTACGACTTCGAGGGTCTGCTCGGGAGGGCCCGCCACACGTCGTACCTCGTGCCGGGCCTCGAGCTGGTCATCCGCGACCTGCGCGGCGACACCCCCGTCGAGGAGAAGTTCCGCCACGACGGTGGCATCGCGGAGTTCACGGAGTTCCTGGCCCACGACGAGCCGGTGACCGAGATCCTGCGGCTCCAGGGTGTCGACACCTTCACCGAGACGGTGCCGATGCTCGACGACCAGGGCCACATGACACCGCAGGAGGTGGAGCGCGAGCTCACCGTCGACGTGGCGGTGCGGTGGGGCACCGGGTACGACACCGAGCTGCGGTCCTACGTCAACGTGATCGCCACGCCCAAGGGCGGGACCCACGTCGCGGGCTTCGAGGCCGCGGTGCTGAAGACCTTCAACGAGGTGATGAAGCAGACCAAGGTGCTCAAGGTCAGCGACGACAACGTCATCAAGGACGACGTGCTCGAGGGCATGACCGCAGTGGTCACGGTCAGGCTGGCCGAGCCGCAGTTCGAGGGTCAGACCAAGGAGATCCTCGGCACCCCGGCGGTGCGCTCCGTGGTGAGCAAGGTGGTGGCCGCGGAGCTCAAGAGGTTGCTGACCTCCACCAGGCGCGCCCAGAAGGAGCAGGCCAAGCGGGTGATGGAGAAGGTCTACGCCGCCTCCAAGACCCGGCTCGCGGCCCGCCAGCAGCGCGACACCCAGCGCCGGAAGAACGCCCTCGAGTCGTCCGCGCTGCCGGCCAAGCTCGCCGACTGCCGGGCCACCGACAACGACCGCACGGAGCTGTTCATCGTCGAGGGCGACTCCGCACTCGGCACCGCCAAGCTGGCGCGCAACTCCGAGTTCCAGGCCCTGCTGCCGATCCGCGGCAAGATCCTCAACGTCCAGAAGGCGTCGGTCGGCGACATGCTGAAGAACGCCGAGTGCGCCTCGATCATCCAGGTGGTGGGCGCCGGCTCGGGCCGCACCTTCGACCTCGACGCGCGCCGCTACGGCCGCATCATCTTCATGGCCGACGCCGACTCCGACGGCGCGCACATCCGCTGCCTGCTGGCCACGCTGTTCTACACGTACATGCCCGAGCTGATCACGGACGGCCGCGTCTTCACCGCCGTCCCGCCGCTGCACCGCATCGAGCTGACCAACCCGAAGAAGGGTCAGGAGAAGTACGTCTACACCTACTCCGACGTCGAGCTCCAGCGGAAGCTCGCCGAGCTGGCCAAGAGGGGGCTGCGCTGGAAGGACCCCGTGCAGCGCTACAAGGGCCTCGGTGAGATGGACGCCAAGCAGCTGGCCGAGACCACGATGGACCCGCGACACCGCACCCTGCGCCGGATCACCGTCGACTCCGCCGAGTCCGCGGCGGCGGTCTTCGAGCTGCTGATGGGCTCCGACGTCGCTCCGCGCAAGGAGTTCCTGGTGCAGGGGGCCTACGACGTGGACGTCGACGCGCTCGACGCCTGACGACGCGTCTCGAGGGCCCAGGGTCTGCGCCGGCGGCGCGGCGCGGGCGGCGTACCGCCGGCGCGCGGGCAGAATCAGCCGCAGGCGAGTCCGCTGGCACGCGGCCACGGACGGAGCGGAGGCACCCGATGGACCTGGTGGAGCGGATCGGCTGGTACCTCGGCATGAGCGGCCTCGGCACTATCGTCGCCGCGGCGCTGTGCCAGATGACCGGCACCTCCGCGCTGACCAGCGGCGGCGCGTCGGTCAACACCCATACCCCGGCCACCTGGGTGCTCGGGACCGTGGGGCTGGTCCTGGTCGTCAACTCGATCGGACTGCTCGGGTACGCCAGGGAGCGCAGGCCGCCGACGCCGGACACCAGGTGACCCTGGGCCGGCGCCGGCGCGGTGCCCCGACGACGCGGTGCCCCGACGACGCGGGGCGTGTCGGCTCAGATCCCGACGGGGCAGTGCACCCTCGGGTTCCACATCGTGAACTCACCGGCCGGGTTCTCGTCCCACACCCACGCGTGCAGTGAGAAGTACGCGGGCAGCCCGAACCGGTTGCCGGCGGGCGTGAAGTCGAACCGGTGGCCGAACAGCGACGGACGCCCGGTCGGGTGGTCCTGCCGCCACAGCGCGCGTGGCACGAGGTACTCGAGCGCCGCGAGCCTGAGATGGCCGTTGTTCGTGAAGCGGTACACCAGCGCCTCGGGGTGGCGGAGCTGGATCTTGGAGTCCACGAGCGACCCGTTGGCGTAGTGCACGCCCATCCCGCCCACCCCCTTCATCGCGATGCACGCGATGCCGTCGGCGTCCTTGAGCAACCCGTAGCCCGCCTTCCTCGCGGCGGGCGGGTGGGTGAAGGTGCGGGTGGCGTGGCGGGCCGTCGCCACCTGTCCGGCGGTTCCGGCCGTGGCCGGAGTCGGGAACGGCACGAGCAGGCCGACGAGGGCCACGAGCACGCCGGCGCACGCCGTACGGGCGTTCCTCACGAGCCCTCCTTCACCTCGTGGATGGCGTCCGCCACCAGGCCGTGGGCCTCGCGGTGGACCGTGTTGGCGGCGTCCGGCGAGGGTGCCTCGACGAGGCAGAAGATGGTGCTGTTGGCCTCGTCGACCCAGTAGCGCTGGTAGTCGACGTCGTACTTGTCCTGCACCTGCAGGTCGGCCATGTGGGCCTTGGCCACGTCGTCGGCCGAGACGGGGCCGTCGAGGTGGTGTACGTCCATGTAGAGCGGCATCGGGGTTCTCCTTCGATGATCGTCGGTCGACCGGTCGGTCGAACAAGCCACACCGTAGGAAGGGAGCCGGGGTCGGCTCATCGGGAGAGTTGCCCAGGTTGCAGGGGCGGACTGCCTAGGTGACGGCGGGCACCAGGCCCAGCTTGCGGGCCCGGGCAGCGGCGGCGCCACGGGACGCGACCCCCAGCTTGGCGAGCACCGCGGAGACGTGGTGGTCGATCGTGCGGGTCGAGACGACGAGCCGGCCCGCGATCTCGTCGTTGGTCAGCCCGTCACACAGGAGGGCGAGCACCTCGTCCTCGCGTCGGGTCAGTCCCAGCGGGTGCTCGCGGGTGCTCGCGCGCGACCCGGTGGGCACGCTGCGGTGCCCGAGGTCCTTCATCCGCTGCCGGGTGTGGCGCACGGCGGCGTCGGCACCGAGCGCCTCGAAGCGCGCGATGGCGTCGCGGAGGTGCGCGTCGCTGTCGGAGTCCTGGAGCGCCATGGCCGCGTCGTACGCGCACCCGAGCCGGTCCCAGTGGGTCGCCGCGCCGGCGAAGTCACCGAGCAGCCAGGTCGCCCACGGCCCGGGTGCCGGCGAGGCCGGGAAGGACCGGCCACGCAGGCGACGCTCCCAGACGCTGAGCCGGGCGTCGTGGGTGTACTCCATCGCCGAGATCCGCGGCCGGACGGCGACGAGGTCGGCGACGGCGGCCGGGTAGTCGTCGGCCAGCCAGTGCGCCTCGGCCCGGGCCAGCCGGGTCGCGCACAGCCAGTCCG
>JBAUWD010000022.1:0-5502 GCA_049583575.1 Nocardioides sp. | reverse complement strand
GTCCTGGTCGGCGGCTACCACGGCGCCTGGGTGCCCGCCTCGCAGCTCGACGTACGACTGACGAGGTCCGAGCTCGCGCCGTGGCACGCCGCCGTCGGTGCGGGGGTCCTGCACGTCCTCGACGACGGCACCTGCCCGCTCGCCTTCGCGGCCGAGGTCGTCGACTACCTCGCGGAGGCCTCGGCGCGCCAGTGCGGACCGTGCCTCAACGGCCTGCCGCACCTGGGCCGGAACCTGCACCAGCTCGCCGCCGGCGTCCGCGACCCGCGGCTGCCCGGCGAGATCGCGCGGATGAGCGCCCAGGTCACCGGCCGTGGCGCCTGCGCGCACCCGGACGGCAGCGCCCGGTTCGTGGCGTCGACGCTCGACGTCTTCCGCGACCACGTCGCGGCCCACCTCGAGGGCTGGTGCCCCAGCCGGATGCGGAGGGTGTCATGAGGACGGCGACGAAGACCCGACTGCACGTCGACTGGACCCGGTGCGACGGCCACGGCAGCTGCGCCGAGCTGCTGCCCCACGTGCTGGACGTGGACGACTTCGGGTTCCCCGTGTCGCGGTCGGGCGAGCGCGATCCCGCCGTACCCCGGCGCGATCTGGAGGCCGCGCGTCACGCCGTACGCAACTGCCCGCTGATGGCACTGAGGCTCTACGACGTCGCCGGCTGAGCACTCGTTCGCCGGCGGTGCCGCGTCAGTGCTCGGGCCTGGTCAGCGCTCGGGCCGGCCCGGACCGAACGGGTGCTGACCGGGCTGACCGGGCATCCGCGTCATCGGTCCGCCCGGGAACACCCGCTGACCGCCCTGGAACCCTCCCCGGCCGGGGCCGAACCGGTCGTCTCCGCCGTTCGTCCGCTCGCCGAGCACGAAGCCGCTGAGACCACCGATGATCAGCATGGCCAGGGCGACCGCGATCACCCCGCGCATGCTCATCATCTGGTCGCGGAAGCGCGGTGCCGGGGCGGTGTACCGGGGCTGGTCCGGCTGGGCTGCGGGCTGGGCTGCGGGCTGGGCTGCGGGCTGGGGCGGCGGCGGCACGGGGGCCTCCGCGGCGAGGGTGCTGGTCTGGTCGGCGTCGCTCATGGTCACAGTGTGCGCCCGATCGCTGTGCTGCGGCTGTGGTTCGGCTCGGAGAGCGTCGTGTGCGGTCGACAGGATGTTCACAGGAAACCCACAGACAAGGCGCCCACACTGCTCCCATGGAGCTCACCCGCCCGGACGGAAGTCCCCTGCGTGTGCTCGTCGTCGACGACGAGGTCAACATCGCCGAGCTGATCAGCATGGCCCTGCGCTACGAGGGCTTCGAGGTCTCCGCCGCCCACACCGGGGCGAAGGCGGTCTCCGAGGCCAAGTCGTTCGACCCGGACGCCGTCGTCCTCGACATGATGCTGCCCGACTTCAACGGCCTCGAGGTGCTGCGCCGGATGCGTGCGGCCGACCCCGACGTACCCGTCCTCTTCCTGACCGCCCGCGACGCCGTCGAGGACCGCGTCGCCGGTCTGACCGCCGGCGGCGACGACTACGTCACCAAGCCCTTCTCGCTCGAGGAGCTCGTCGCGCGGCTGCGCGGCCTGATGCGTCGTGCCGGCGCGCGCCGCGCGGAGTCGACCTCCACGCTGGTCGTCGGCGACCTCGAGCTCGACGAGGACAGCCACGAGGTACGACGTGCCGGCGAGGACATCGCCCTGACGGCGACCGAGTTCGAGCTGCTGCGCTTCCTGATGCGCAACCCCAAGCGCGTGCTCTCCAAGGCCCAGATCCTCGACCGGGTGTGGAACTACGACTTCGGCGGCCAGGCCAACGTGGTCGAGCTCTACATCTCCTACCTCCGCAAGAAGATCGACGCCGGGCGCCACCCGATGATCCACACCATGCGCGGCGCGGGATACGTGCTGAAGCCGTGAACCGCCTGGTCTCCCTCACCTCGCGACTCGTCGTCACGTTGGTGCTGCTGGTGGCGGTGGTGGCGGCGCTCATCGCCGCTGCCGCGACGATCGGTCTGCACTCCTATCTGTCGGGGCGGCTCGATCGCGATGTGGAGGCGACCTTGGGCCAGACAGCGCACGCGGCCGACGAGCCGCCCGCCGGCGGAGGGCCGATCGAGCTGCCGGGAGACGGCGATGCCGACAACAGCGGCCCCTTCGACGGTCCCCGGCCGAACATCGTCTTCGGGATCATGTCCGGCAGCCAGTCCGCCGCGGACGTCCGCAACGACGAGGGGATCCATCGACTGCCCGCCGCGACGGTGTCCATGCTGGCGGCGGTCCCCGCGGACGGGCACGGTCACGACCGGAACATCCCCGGGTACGGCGAGTTCCGGGTCGCCACCCAGCAGACGTCGGCGGGCCAGATCGTCGTCGGACTGCCGACGTCGTCGGTCGACGGCCCGGTGTCTCAGCTGCTGGCCTGGGAGGCGCTGTTCGGCGGTCTCGGCATCGCGGCCGCCGGTGGCGCGGGCATCTTCCTGGTACGTCGTCAGCTGCGGCCGCTCCGCGAGGTCGCGACCACGGCGCACACCGTGGCCGAGCTGCCGCTGGCCAGTGGTGAGATCGACCTCGCCGAGCGCGTTCCCGACCGGCTGACCGACGAGCGCACCGAGGTGGGTCAGGTGGGGGCCGCCCTCAACACGCTGCTCGCGCACGTCGAGTCCTCGCTGCACGCACGGCACGAGAGCGAGCAGCAGGTGCGGCAGTTCGTGGCCGACGCCTCGCACGAGCTGCGCACGCCGCTGACCACGATCGCCGGGTACACCGAGCTCGCGCGCCGTCGTCCCGAGGACCCGGCCACCGTGCGGACCGCGATCACCAAGGTCGAGGAGGAGTCCGCGCGGATGACCTCGATGGTCGAGGACCTCCTGCTGCTGGCCAGGCTCGACTCCGGCCGCCCGCTCGACCGTGCGCCTCTCGACCTGTCCCGCCTGCTCGTCGAGGCGGTCTCCGACGCCCGCGTGGTCAGTCCGGACCACAAGTGGCGTCTCGACGTACCCGAGGAGTCCGTCGAGGTCACCGGTGACGTCCAGCGGCTCCACCAGGTCGTCACCAACCTGCTCACCAACGCCCGCAAGTACACGCCGTCCGGAACCACCGTCACCGTCACCGCCCGGCCGCACGGCTTCAGCGTCCACGACGACGGTCCCGGCTTCCCGCCCGGTCTGGCCGAGCACGCCTTCGAGCGGTTCGCGCGCGGCGACGTGGCCCGGGTGCGCGGCGACGCGGGCGGTGCCGGTCTCGGGCTGGCCCTGGTCCAGGCCATCGTGACGGCCCACGGCGGCAAGGTGTCCCTCCGGTCGCGCCCGGGCTCCACCGAGATCAGCGTGACCCTCCCGGAGTAGTCCGGGACGATCGTCTTCCTGGGGGGATAGTCCATGACGAGATGGCTCTGATCTCGCCCAAATGACAGCCATCTCGTCATGGACTATCCCCTCGTCGCCACCCTCACAGACGCCCCACAGGCCGGCGAGGGTGACCTGCCAGCGGTACGACGGACACTGGCGCCATGCCTCCGGACGCCACCTCCCCGGCTCTCGTTCGGGACACGCGACCCACCGACCGTCCCCGCCCTCCCGTGTCGCCCGACGGTCCGCCGCTGCGGCTGCAGGAGGCGAGGGCACCAGGCGGCGAGCCCCCCGCCATCGCGGTTCCCCCTGCCGCCCGAGCGGCTGGCGCTCGCCGTCCCGTTGGTCGCCACGGCGGCGCTGCACCTCTGGGGACTCGGGGGGGCGGATCCACTACTTCATCGCGAGCGGTCAGGGCGGGTTCGGCGGCGGGCTCGCAGGCCGCGGTCCCAGCGCCGGCGGCAGCACGGCCACCCGGACCACCGGCTGGGTCGAGAGCAGCTTCACCGCCACCTCGTCGACGGCGTGACGCCCTACGACCTCAGCACCGCCTCGGGCTGATCGGCCGGGCGGGGACGGCCGCAGCGTGCACTAACGTCGCGTCCATGGCCGTGCCGACCCTGCCCTCACGAGTCGACCACCTGATCGTCGGCGCCGGCTTCGCCGGACTGTGCGCCGCGATCAAGCTCGCCGAGGCGGGCGAGACCGACTACGTCGTGATCGACAAGGGGGACGACGTCGGCGGCACCTGGCGCGACAACACCTACCCGGGCGCCTGTTGCGACGTACCGAGCCAGCTCTACTCCTTCTCCTTCGCCCGCAACCCCGAGTGGACGTCGTCGTACTCCCCGCAGCGGGAGATCCACGACTACCTGCGCCGGATCGCGCGCGAGTACGCCGCCCTCACCGACAGGATCGTGCTCGGCACCGACCTGGAGCAGGCCGTGTGGGACGACGAGGCGCAGGTCTGGCGCTGCCGTACGTCGTCCGGCGACGTCGTGTCACGCACCCTGACCACCGGCACCGGCAGCCTGTCCGAGCCCCGCCTGCCCGAGATCGAGGGCATCGACACGTTCGCCGGGAGGCTCTTCCACTCCGCACGGTGGGACCACTCCGTCGACCTGACGGGCCGGCGCGTGGCCGTGATCGGCACCGGGGCGTCGGCGATCCAGATCGTCCCCGAGGTGCAGCCGGTCGCGGCCCATCTCGACGTCTACCAGCGCACCGCACCCTGGGTGATCCCCCGCAACGACCGTCGGTACTCCCGGCCGGAGCGCCTCGCCCTGCGTCATGTCCCGGCCCTGTCCAGGCTCTACCGCACCGGCATCTACTGGGCGCACGAGGGCTACGTCCCCGCGTTCACCTGGCAGCCGAGGCTCGCCGCACCGGCGCAGAAGGCGGCGACGCTCAACCTGCGGAAGGGGATCGAGGACCCCGACCTCCGCGCGAAGGTCACGCCCGCCTTCCGGCTGGGCTGCAAGCGGGTGCTGCGCTCGAACACCTACTACCCCGCGCTCGCGGCCGCCAACGTCGACCTCGTGACCGACCCGATCGCGAGGATCACGCCGACCGGCATCGTCACCGCCGACGGGGTCCAGCACCCGGTCGACGTGATCGTCGTGGCGACCGGCTTCTGGACGACCGAGCAGCCCGTCGCCGAGCGCGTCGTCGGCCGCGAGGGACGCTCGCTCGCCGAGGAGTGGGCCGCGGGCGGGATGTCGGCGTACAAGGGCACGACGGTGCACGGCTTCCCCAACCTCTTCATGCTCACCGGCCCGAACACCGGCCAGGGCCACACCAGCGTGGTGTTCGTCATCGAGTCGCAGGTCGCGTACGTCTGCGACGCCCTCCGCGCGATGCGCCGGCGCGGCTACGCGACCGTCGAGCCGCTCGCCGGGGCGCAACGCCGGTGGAACGCGAGCCTCCAGCGGCGGATGAAACGGACCGTCTGGACCACCGGCGGCTGCTCGTCGTGGTACCTCGACAGTCACGGTCGCAACACCGCGCTGTGGCCGAGGGCGACCTTCACCCTGCGGCGCAGGCTGGCCCGCTTCGACGCCGATGCGTACGACGTACGGCCGGCGCGCAGCGAGGAGCCGCAGACGGTGCCGGCGTGAGGACCCTGGACGGCAGGGTCGTGGTGATCACGGGCGCCGCGTCCGGCATCGGCCG
>JBAUWD010000021.1:0-2210 GCA_049583575.1 Nocardioides sp. | reverse complement strand
GGCCGCATCATCGGGGACGGCGCCATCGTCGCCGCCGCCACGGCGATGCCGACGACCCGGGCCGCGCTGCTCGCCACCAAGGGCTTCCACGGTCGCGGCGCCCAACGCTACGTCGACCGCTGGCTCGAGGCGATCCAGCGGGCGGCCGACATGGACGAGGACGACCTGCCGACCCGGGCTCCGCGCAGCGACGGGCCTCCGACTCCTCGCGCCTGGGCGGAGCGAGATCCGGTCGCCGCCGAGCGGCTGGTGAAGGCGCGCGAGGGGATCGCCCTGCTGGCGGAGGAGCACGACGTACCCGCGGAGAACCTCCTCGCGCCCGACACCGTGCGCCGCCTCATGTGGACCCCGCCCGAGGCCGAGGCGGCCTCGGTCGCCGCCGCGCTGCGGGCACACGGCGCGCGTCCGTGGCAGGTCGAGCTGACCACACCGGTGATCCTCGACGCCATCGCCTCGGTCGAGCCCGCGGAGGAGTGACCCGCTCACCACGCGTCGAGTCGTCACCCGCCGACTGAGCGATCACTCACTCGGCAGCCGACAACTCGGCGAGGAGCTAGCCGCCCGTACCGGGGCTCGCGCCCTCCGTCGTCGTGCCGAGGATCGGCCGCGACGCCGCGTCGATCCGGCGGGTGAGGGCCGGGATCCGCGACGGCGGGCTGCGGAACAGGTGCTCGAGCATCGGGCTGACCGCCGCGTCGAGCTCGTCCCACTGTCCGAGCACCGGCGGGTAGACCATGCTCTTGACGCTGAAGGTGAAGACCGAGGCGTGCTTGGGCAGGTGTCCCGGCTGCAGGAAGGCGTTGGAGAGCGCCGCGGTCTGGTTCGCCGGCTGGAGATATCCGGCCGAGGCCACCTCACCCAGGGCGTCGGGCGAGCTGGCGTAGACCACGAAGTCGGCAGCCGTGCCGGAGTCGCGGGCCCGTCGCGAGACGCACAGGCCGGTGAGCTCACCCGTCGTGGCCGGTGAGCCGAGGCTGGGCATCGGCATCACGTCGAAGTCGAGGCCGAGACGGCTGCGGAGCTGGGGCACCAGCCGCCGGGTCGCCTCGATCATGGCGAGCCTTCCGTCGGCGAACCACTGCTCCGGCGTACGGCGCGCGAGCTGCGCCTGCGAGAGCGTCAGGTGCTTGCCCCGGAGTGCCCGCCTGGTCCGGGTCAGGGCCTGCTGGCTCGCGGGGCTCGAGAGACCGAGCGAGCTCGGCGGCTCACCACCGGCGAACAGCTGCCCACCGCCGGAGAGCACGAACGGGCCCACCCCGTCGATCGTCCGGCCCAGGTAGGCGCCGGTGACGCCGGGGTGGTGCCGCACGGCCCATCGCGCGGTCGCCGCGAACTGGTCGAGCGTCCAGCCCTGACCCGCGGCCGGCGGGTCGACCTTCATCCGGCGGAAGTGCACGAGCCTCTTGTTGATGAAGATCACCGACGGGTCGATGTCGTAGGGCAGGCAGTCCAGTCGGTTGTCGGTGCCGAAGGCGGTCAGCGAGGTGCGGGGGTAGTCGTCACCGAAGTCGACGCCGCGGTCGTCGAGCAGCTGGTCGACGGGCTGGACGAGCTGGTGCTGGTCGAGCCAGGCGAGGTCGCGGCGTGCGGCCAGGAAGACGTCGGGGACCTTGGCGCCGTTGCGGAGGTCGGCGATCATCGCGTCCTCGTCGGGCCACGACTCCACCTGCACGGTCACCTGCCGGTTCAGGGGTGCGAACCGGGAGGCCATCTGCCGGTACGCCGCGATCTCGGCGGAGGCGCCGATGACGCCGAAGGTGAGCGTCTGCTTGGGCAGCTGGACCGGGGCGGACGACGTCGGCGGTGAGCTGGGACCGGGCCCGGCCGAGCTCGAGGACGAGGAGTCGCAGCCCGCGAGCACGACACCCGCGAGGAGACCGGCCGCGACCAGGGCGGAGACGCGATGTCGCCCTCTGCGCGCTCCGTCGTACACGCCGAAACCCTAGCCGCAGGGGCGAGCGGGTCGTGCGCCGGACCGGGAGCGCCTCACGGCGCGTGGCCGCTCGCAGCGGCTGATGTTGGGACCCGGGGCTGCCACGGCCCGGCGCACACCGACAGTGTAACGAGACCGGCGGGCGCGCTGTTCCCCTTCTCCCCAGGTGGGTCGGATCGCGGGCTCCGGTCCAGACCAGGGTTGACGTGGCCGACGTGCGCGCGAGCGTGCTGCGCCGATCCCTGCGGTCGTGCGCTCCGGCTCCGCCGGATCGGGC
>JBAUWD010000020.1:0-2856 GCA_049583575.1 Nocardioides sp. | reverse complement strand
GGGGGACCTTCGAGGCCACCCGCTCCCCGGCCGCGCGTACGGCGTCCGCCCGGCGGCCGACCCGCCATGCCTCGGGGGTGACGTCGAGCTCGTGCAGCGTCTCGATGGAGTCGCCGACGGAGGCGGCCGCGTCCTCGTCGAGACCGGTGAGCAGCTCGCGGTACGACGTGTTGCGGGCCATCAGCTCCTCGTGCGTGCCGTCGTCGGCGACGCGTCCGTCGTCGAGCAGTACGACGCGGTCGGCCAGGTGCAGCGTCGAGAGGCGGGTGGCGACGATCAGCGAGGTGCGCCCGGCCAGCACCTTGCGGAGACCGGCGAAGATCGTCTCCTCGGTGCTCGCGTCGACCGCGCTGGTGGCGTCGTCGAGCAGCAGGATCCGGGGATCGGTGAGCACCGCCCGCGCGAGCGCGACCCGCTGCCGCTGACCGCCCGACAGGCTGAGCCCGCGCTCGCCGACCCTGGTGTCGTAGCCGTCGGGCAGCTCGCGGATGAACGTGTCGGCGCACGCCACGGCCGCGGCCGCCGCGACCTCCTCGCGGGTGGCGTCCGGTCGCCCGTAGGCGATGTTGGCCGCGATGGTGTCGGAGAAGAGGAAGCTCTCGTCGAACGACGCGCCCACCTGAGACCGGAGCGAGTGCAGAGTCACGTCGCGCACGTCGTACCCGTCGACGAGCACCTGGCCCTCGAGGGGGTCGACCATGCGCTGCAGCAGCGCGACCACGGTCGACTTGCCACTGCCACTCGAGCCGACGAGGGCGACCCGCTCGCCGGCGCGCACGCGCAGGTCGAGGCCTCGCAGCACCGGCACCTCGTCGTCGTACCCGAAGTGCACGCCGCGCAGCTCGATGTCCCCGCGCAGCTCGGGCAGCTCGACCGCGCCGGGGCGGTCGGCGATGCCGGGCTCCAGATCGAGCACCTGGAGGATCCGCTCGACGCCGGCCCGCGCCTGCTGACCGATGGTGAGGACACCGGCGAGCTGCCGGGCCGGCGCGACGAACTGGCCGACGTACGTCGAGAAGGCGAGGAAGGTGCCGAGCGTGATCCGGCCCTGCATCACCAGCCAGCCACCCAGCGCGAGCACCGCGACCTGGGCGAGGGTGGGGATCGCCTCGAGGAGCGGTTGGTAGCGGGCCTGCAGCCGGGTGGCGCGCATGCGGGCGCCGTACAACGTCTGGACGACGTCGACCATGCGGAGCAGCTCGCGCTCCTCCTGCCCGAACGCCTTGACGATGCGTACGCCGCCGACGTCCTCGTCGACGATCTCGGCGACCTCGCCCACACGCTGCTGGCCGTCCCAGCTGGCCGGGAACACCCGCACCCGGAGGCGGTAGGAGACGACGAACAGCGCCGGTGCGATCACCAGCCCGACGCAGGCCAGCAGGGGGGAGAGCCAGAACATGATGCCGAGCGAGATCAGCATCAGCAGCACGTTGCCGAACATCAGCGGCAGGAAGTTGAGCAGCCCGAGGATCAGCGTCGTGTCGCTGCTGGCGCGGGCGACGAGCTGGCCGGTCGACAGGTGCGCGAGGGAGCGCTGGTCGAGGGTGAGCAGGTGGTCGTGGAGCTGGTTGCGCAGGTCGTACTGCACGGCGAGCGACGACCGGCCGTTGTGGAACCGGCGCAGGTAGGCCATGGCGAACACCACGGTCGCGATGGCGACCAGGAGCACCAGCCAGGGCCACAGTCGGGTCGTCGGCTTCTCGATGACGTCGTCGACGATCGTGCGGGCGATCAACGGGACCATCGCCTGCCCGGCGCTGCCGAGCACCGCCGCGGCGAACGCGATCAGGACGTCGCGCTTGTGCTTCCAGACCTGACCGCTCAGCCTGCGGATCCACCCCGGCGTCTGGTCGTGGTCCTGGCCGGCTGGCATGGGGTGGCGGTGTCCCTCTCGTCGACGTACGACGGCCCGAGCGGGCCGAACAGAGTGTAGTGGCGCCGGGACGGTTCGTCGGTCGAGCCTGTCGAGACCCGGTGGTCGGTCGAGCGACGCGCCACCAGGACGCAGACGGCCGGCGCCGGAGCGCCGACCGTCACCCTCCTGGTCGCCCGAGGGTCATCGCGAAACACCCCCGGCCACCCGAGCCGGCCTACTGCGACTTGCGTCCGAAGACCCTCTTGGCGACGGAGCCGGTACCGATGGCGGCGAACAGGGCGACACCGACCCCCGAAGGGATGTTGCTCCAACTCGTGTCCGCGCCGTGGAAGTCCATGTCGCCTCCATACACTCCCACGAACAGGACGGCCAACCACATGGCGACGATCGCCAACGAGGCCCACATCTCGGGAACAAGGACCCGGGAGACCCAGCTGTCGCGAGCGGGTCGAACCGGAGACCGATCCGGCATGGTTGCTGTCATGACTGCCCCTCCTTCCCGATCTCAATTCTGATCCGGTGCCCGAGTCGTCGGTAGAGAAGAACGTCATGTGTCGTCCGGGCAGTCGTCACGACCGACCGCACATGACCCATCGCCGGTGGCCGGAGCCCTACCGTCGAGCGGTGGTGCCCCGGACAAACAGGTGGAAGCGTCGGTGGTCGTCCGGCGATAGTGGCCCGCGTGGAGCAGGTCGAGGTCGTCGTCGCCCACCACGAGCGCGCGACCCTGCGCGTCGGCGAGGTGTTCTTGAAGATCGACGCCGACCAGGCGCGCACCGACCTCGAGGTCGAGGCGATGGCGATGGCTCCGGTCCCGACGCCGGAGGTGCTGTGGCGCAAGCCGCCCGTGCTCGCGCTCCGCGCCCTTCCGGGGACGGTGCTCGGTCGCCTCGGTACGCCGTCGAGCTCCTCGTCGTCGGCGTGGGCGGCCGCGGGGGCAGCGGTCCGGATGCTGCACGACGCACCGCTCCCGCCCTGGC
>JBAUWD010000019.1:0-4228 GCA_049583575.1 Nocardioides sp. | reverse complement strand
ACCAGGCAGTTGACGGTCGGCTCGGTGGCGTCGGCCCGGGCCGAGACCGCCTCGAGCACCTCCACCGGCGACAGCTCGCGGGAGCGGAACGCAGCGAGCACCTCGGTCGCGCTGAGGTAGTGCAGATCGGTCACCGGGACTCCTGTCGGTGCGGATTGGTGGCGAACCTAGGCCTGCCACACGTCGTTGTCAATAGCGTTGACATGAATGTTGGCAACGGATGGCCCCACGACGCTGGGGGAAGGCTCGCCGTCACGCGGGCGCCGCGTACACCCGGCGGCCACCGACGAAGGTCTGCTCGACCCGGGTGCGGCAGATCTCCTCGGACGGGCCGGCGAACGGGTCGCGGTCGAGCACCACGAGGTCGGCCAGGTTGCCCACCGCGATCGTCCCTGTGTCGTCGAGGTGGTTCACGTAGGCCGACCCCGAGGTGTACGCCGCGAGCGCCCCGGCCAGGTCGAGCCGCTGTTCGGGGAAGAACGGCTCCGCGTCGCTGTCGGGCGCGACCCGGTTCACCGCCACGTGGATGCCCTGGATCGGGTCGGCGCTGCTCACGGGCCAGTCGCTGCCGCCCGCGAGGGTGGCTCCCGACCGGAGCAGGTCGCCGAACGGGTATTGCCACGACGACCGCTCCGGCCCGAGGAACGGGATCGTCAGGTCGTCCATCTGCGGCTCGTGCGCCGCCCAGAGGGGCTGGATGGTCGCCGTCGTGCCGAGCGCCCGGAACCGGGCGATGTCGTCGGGGTGGACGACTTGGAGGTGGGCCAGGTGGTGGCGGTTGTCGTTGAACCCGTTGGTGGCCCGGGCGGCTTCCACCGCGTCGAGCGCCTCGCGCACCGCGCGGTCGCCGAGCGCGTGGAAGTGGACCTGGAAGCCGTGGGCGTCGAGCGCGGTCACGTACTCGCACAGGGCGGTCGGCTCGATGAAGGACAGGCCGGCGTGGGTGCCGCCGGAGGAACAGCCGCACCCGCGTCGCAGATAGGGGCTGAGCATCGCGGCCGTGTGGTTCTCCGCGACTCCGTCCTGCATGACCTTGACGGTGGTCGCGGTCATCGGCCCCCTGGTCAGCTGCTCGCGGACCGAGAGGAGCCGGTCGAGCTGTTCCAGGCCCTGGTCCCGCTCCCACCACAGCGCCCCGACCACGCGGGCCGTGAGCAACCCCTGAGCCAGGGCGGCCCGGTAGGCGCCGGTCACGTCGCCGAGCGGTCCCTGGCCGCTCACCGCCGCGTCCTGCCAGGCCGTGATGCCGAGGGAGTGCAGGAGCTCCTGGGCCCGCACCAGGCCGGCGACCAGGTCGGCCTCGGTGGTGGCCGGGACGTGGGCCGCCACGAGCTCCATGGCGCCCTCCTGCAGCATGCCCGTGGGTACGCCGTCCGCGTCGCGCTCGATCCGGCCGTCGACCGGATCGGGGGTGCGCGCATCGACGGAGGAGATCTCGAGAGCCCGGGTGTTCACCCAGGCGCCGTGGTGGTCGCGGTTGGGCAGGAACACCGGCCGGTCGGGCACCAGCGCATCGAGGAGGGCGCGGTCCGGCGTACCGCCAGGGAAGCTCTCCATCGACCATCCGCCCCCGGTGATCCATTCCGCCTCCGGATGCGCGGCCGCGTAGGCAACGATGCGGTCGCTGTAGTCGTCCACGCCCACCACCCCGCTCAGGTCGCACGCGCCCAGCTCCATGCCGCCGCCGACCGGATGTGCGTGGGCGTCCTGGAACCCCGGGACCAGCAGGCGTCCGCTGAGGTCGACGACCTCCGTGTGCGGCCCGATCAGGCCGCACACGTCGTCGTGGCCCACGGCTACGATGCGCTCGCCCGAGACGGCGACAGCGGTGGCGCGGCTGCGAGCGGCGTTGCCGAGATGGACCGAGCCGCCGGTGAAGACCAGATCTGCGTGCATGGGTGGCGACGCTAGAGTTGCGCCTACAACGTTGTCAACGGTGTTGATCTAGATTAGTCTTCCAGCCGAACCCCCGACCCGACCGATACCCGACGGAGGTCAGCAGCGCATGAACGGCGAGAAGGCGCGACGTGATACGCCGCGTCCCCAGCTGGACCGCGACGTCATCGTGGCCGCCGCCCTCGAGCTGTCCGCAGCCGGCAGGACCGTCACCTTCCGGAGCCTCGGCACCGCACTGGGCAGCGACCCAACGGCGGTGTACCGACACTTTCGCGACAAGGGCGAGCTGATGCGGGCGGTCGTCGACCGGCTGATCGTGCTCTCTCAGGACCAGCTCGACCGTGAGGCCTCCTGGCGCGACCAGCTCTACGACGGTGCCGTCGCGACGATGGACGTCTTCGCCGCCCACCCGCACGTGGGAGTCGACGTCTCGACCATCGCCACCGGCGGGCCCGGAGAGCTGTCGGCGATCAACTGGATCCTGACGCAGCTCGAGGGGGCCGGCCTCGACAAGGTGCAGGCCGTGCGGTTCTACGCGGCGTACTCCAGCTATGTGCTCGCCGCTGCTGCGGCGCTCTCACGCCAGCGTCTGCACGACGAGGACAGCACGGCCCGGTGGGTCGGCGACCTCCGAGCCGTCGACGCAGCCCGCCTGCCGGCGCTGTCCGCGGTGATCCCGGAGCTCGTCGCCCTGTCCGACCGCGACGTCTTCCTCACCGGGATCGAGGTGTTCTTGGACTCGGTCGAGGCGGTGGCGCTGGGCGCCCGGGCCGGAACGGTCACCCCAGGGAGCTGAAGGGCGGCGGCGCGGCCGTGAGCGAGGCGCGTGACGGCGAGAAGGGGTCACTGGTTGTTGTGTTCGTCGCGGATCGGGTCGAGCTGCGCCTGGAGGTCGGCCAGCGTTGCGGCGGGCGGTCTCGGGCCGGGACCAGCTCGTCGGGCGGAACCGTCGGCCCACCGTGATCTTGAGGGTGGCGTGGTAAGCGAGCCCGCCGGTGGCACGTGGCTCGCGGCATCGTCTCGGGCCGTCCGCGCGTCGGAGGGCCCCGGACAGGCGGTAGTTTCCTCCGATGACCCGCACAGGACCGTCCGAGACCACGGGTGAGGACGGCCGGGGCCGCCCAGGCGACTCCGCCCGCGACAGGCCGCGCTATCGCCGATCGGCCGGCTCCCCGCGCGGCGAGGCCCGGCGCCAGAGCCTGCTGGAGCAGGTCACCGACGACCTGGCCGCCAACGGCCTCGTGGACTTCTCGCTCCGACGAGCCGCGCGCGCAGCCGGTACGACGCACAAGGTGCTGCTGTACCACTTCGACGGAGCCGACGACCTGCTCATCCAGGCGATCATCGCGCTGCGCGGCAGACGCATCGACCGGGCTCTCGCCGCGGCCACGGAGGGCGACGTCCGACGGCCGCTCGCGGAGTGGGTGCGCATCGTGTGGCCGATCCTCGTGGGTGAGGAGGCCCGGGTGCTCGACCAGGCCATCGGCCTGGCCATGTACGACCCCGACCGGTACGCCGCCCTCGGCCGGGGAGCCTCACGGCAGTACCTGCCGACCCTGCTGGGCGTCTGTCCGGAGGGCTGGGCGGATGGCCGCAAGCTCGAGGTCGCGGAGCTGATCCTCGCCGTCCTGCGCGGCTTCCTCGTGGACGCGCGCACCAGCGGCGACACGGCCGGGATCGACGCCGGCTTCGCGGCCCTGGTCCGCGCCCTCGAGCGGGAGGAGGCCGCCGACGGGTAGCCGCCGTACCGCGCCGAGGGTCCCGGGAAAGTGGGTGGACCGCCGTGCGAACCACGTGGTTCACTTGCGGTCCGAGCAGGAGCCCACCACCAGGAGTCGTCGTGCAGAGGTCCGTGACACGGGAGAAGGTCCGATTCGTCAGTGGCGTCGAGGAGTGCGTCGCCTGGCACTATCCGGGAGCCAACGGCGCCTGTGTGGTGATGGCGGGCGGGTTCGCGGTCACCAAGGAGCCGGCCACCGACCGGTTCGCGAAGCGGTTCCACGAGGCCGGGTTCTCGGTGCTCGCCTTCGACTACCGGCGGCTGGGGGAGAGCGGTGGCCGGCCGCGCCTGGTCCTCCCGATCGGGGACCAACTCGCCGACTGGCAGGCCGCGGTCGCGTTCGCCGCGACCCTGCCCGGCGTCGTACCCGACAAGGTGGCGATCTGGGGCTTCTCGGCCACGGGCGGCCTCGTGTTCGATGTCGCCGCGCGCAACCCGCAGGTCGCGGCGGCGATCGCGCAGACGCAGCACGCCGACGGGCCCGCGGGGCTGCGCAACGCGGCGCGTCACCAGCGGCCGCTGGCCATGCTGCGCTTCACCGGGCGAGGCGTC
>JBAUWD010000018.1:0-1860 GCA_049583575.1 Nocardioides sp. | reverse complement strand
CCGTGAGCTGGCCCGCGGGCCGGCGCGGCTGTGCCAGGCGTTGGGGATCGACTCGACCCAGAACGGGCACGACCTCAGCCGGCAGCCGCTCACGCTGACGCTTGCCGACGCGCCCGCTCAGGACGTCCGGACCGGCCCGCGCGTGGGCCTGCGGCAGGCGTCCGACCGACCGTGGAGGTTCTGGCTGCCCGGCGAGCCGACGGTGAGCGTCTATCGCCCCGCGTCGCCCCGACCAGCCGGGTCGTAGGGTCCACTCGTGCATCTCCGGGGTCTGTTCGCGGACACGCGCCCGCTGGCGAACCCCGCCTACCGCCGCCTCTGGTCGGCGAACATCGTGACCGTCATCGGTGCGCAGCTGACGGTCGTCGCCGTACCCGCGCAGATCTACGCGATCACCGGCTCTTCGGCGTACGTCGGGCTGACCGGCGTGTTCGGGCTGGTCCCGCTCGTCGTCTTCGGGCTCTGGGGCGGTGCGCTCGCCGACGTCCTGGACCGCCGGAGCATCCTCCAGGTCACGACGGCGGGCCTGATCCTGACCAGTGCCGGGTTCTGGGCCCAGGCGGCGGCGGGCTCGCACGACGTCTGGCTGCTCCTGGTGCTGTTCGCCGTGCAGCAGGCCTTCTTCGCGATCAACCAGCCGACGCGGAGCGCCGTACTGCCGCGGCTGCTGCCGCGCGAGCAGCTCCCGGCCGCCAACGCCTTGAACATGACCGTGACGCAGGCAGGAGCGATCGCGGGCCCGCTCGTCGGCGGCGTGCTGATCCCGGTGCTCGGCTTCTCCGCGCTCTACCTCGTCGACACCATCACCCTGTTCGCGACGCTGTGGGCGGTCATCCGGCTGCCCCGCATGCCCATCGAGGGCAGGAACGGCGGCACGCCCGGCCTGTCCGCGGTGCTGGACGGGTTCGCCTATCTCCGGGGGCACCCCGTCCTGCTGATGAGCTTCGTCGTCGACATCGTCGCCATGGTCTTCGGGATGCCCCGGGCGCTGTTCCCGCAGGTCGCGCACCAGAGCTTCCTCGGTCCGCGCGAGGGTGGCCTGGCCTTCGCCCTGCTGTTCGCCGCCATCCCTGCGGGAGCCGTGGTCGGTGGGGTGCTGTCGGGCTGGGTCTCGCGGGTACGCCGTCAGGGTCGCGCCGTGGTCGCAGCCATCGCGATCTGGGGGCTCGCCATGGCCGGATTCGGTGCCGCCGTCGGCCTGGCGCCCCGCGCCCGGCACACGATGCTGGTCGGCTCCGTGCTGATGCTGGTGATCGGCGGCGCCGCGGACATGGCATCGGCCGCGTTCCGCACCAGCATGCTCATGACCGCGGCGTCGGACGACGTACGCGGGCGGCTCCAGGGCGTCTTCATCGTCGTGGTGGCCGGGGGCCCGCGCATCGCGGACGTCGTGCACGGCGGAGCCGCGTCCGTGGTGGGTACGGCGTGGACGGCCGGAGTGGGAGGTCTCCTGGTGATCGTCCTGCTCGCGCTGTCGGTGTCGATGGCGCCCTCGTTCTACCGCTACCGCCTCGAGGAGCCCGAGACCGTCGCCTGACCGGGGTCGCGGGTACGGGCCCCTTGGCGGCGTCGGGTATCCTGGGGGTGTCGCTGCCGGCGACGCTCCTGCGGTCCGCCGCAGGAGGGGCCGGCCGCGCGACACGAGGACCTACCGATCTGATTTGACGCCTCTGGCGCCGGACCGGTAAGTTTTCTCAGGTTGCCCCGAGACACCTCGAGAGAGGCTGCGTCGGTGCGCGTCTGATTTTTGAGAACTCAACAGTGTGTTTGTCGATGGAATTGGTTTGTATGACCTCGTGCCATGGCTCTTGTTTGTTGGGGTTGTGGTGGTGGTTTTTTTGAGTTGACGAACGATGATTC
>JBAUWD010000017.1:0-1523 GCA_049583575.1 Nocardioides sp. | reverse complement strand
TCCTCGACGGGCACGGCGACGCGGTGCGGCTGCTGCTCGACAACGCGCCGCAGACCAACGAGGTCGGCCGTTCCGCGGCGCTGGTCGGCGGCCTGCTCCGGCTCGCGCGCCGATGGCCGTTGCCGGTGCGGCTGTTCGAGATCGGGTCGAGCGGGGGCCTCAACCTGCAGGCCGACCGCATCCGGTTCACCGACGACACCGGCGGGTCCTGGGGGCCTCCCGACGCCAGCCTCGTGCTGGAGCGCGCGTGGGTGGGGCAGCGGCTCCCGCTCGAGCAGCGGGTGGTCCTCGTCGAGCGGGGCGGGTGCGACATCAGCCCGGTCGACGTCACCACCGAGGACGGGCGGCTGACCCTGACGTCGTACGTCTGGCCGGACATGACCGCCCGGCACGCGCGGCTCGCCGGAGCGGTCGAGCTGGCGCGGAGGCAGCCGGTGCCGGTCGAGGAGCGCGACGCCGCGTCGTACGTCGAGGGCCTGGCGCTGCACCCCGGGACGATCACGGTGCTCTGGCACAGCGTGATGTGGCAGTACCTCCCCGCCGAGCAGCACGCGCGCGTGATCGCGCGGCTGGCGGAGCTCGGCGCCACGGCGACCGACGACGCACCGCTGCTGCATCTGTTCGCCGAGCCCACCCGTCGTACGCCGGCGGAGGACCATCGCTTCTGGGTGGTCAGCGAGTCGTGGCCGGGTGGAGGCGAGCGCGAGTTCCACGGCCGGATGTTCCCGCTCGGGATCCCGGTCACCTGGCAGTGACGGTTTCCGGGACGCCCCTTGCCCCGACCCCTACGCTGGCCCTGCGCCCACACCCGCGGCGCGAGGAACGGGCACGGACAGACACGGAGGAACCCACATGCTGGTGGTGACATCGAACGACATCCCCGGGTGGGAGATCCGGCAGGTGTGCGGAGAGGTGTTCGGTCTGACCGTCCGCTCCCGCAACGCGTTCTCGCAGATGGGCGCCGGCTTCAAGTCGCTGGTCGGCGGTGAGCTCAAGGGCATGACCTCCAACCTGGTGAACAGCCGCAACGAGGTGATGGGCCGGATGATCGACGAGGCGCGCAACCGCGGCGCCAACGCCGTCATCGCGATGCGCTTCGACACCTCCGAGATGGGCGACACCTGGACCGAGATCTGCGCGTACGGCACCGCCGTGGTCGCCGTACCGGTGACCGACGCCGCGCGCGAGACCGCGCAGCGCCTCGGGTACGGCCAGGCGCAGGCGCCGGCGCAGCCCGCGGTGGCGGATCCGTACGGCGGCGGCCAGCCGATCCAGTAGGGCCGAACTGCCTCGACCCGCGACCGGGTGGGTGGCATGGTGGAACCATGAGTCAGGACGACCACGCCAACGACGACCTCAAGGCCAAGATGCGCGAGGCCCTGGACCGCAAGAACGCCAAGGCGAAGGGTGTCTCCGAGGATGCGCCGCTGAAGGAGAAGGCGCACGGCTCCGAGGTGCGCGGCGCCACCGGCCCGAAGATGCACCGCCGCAAGGCCGGCGAGCGGGCCGTCGAGTAGCTCGGT
>JBAUWD010000016.1:0-1986 GCA_049583575.1 Nocardioides sp. | reverse complement strand
GTCTCGGGCGGGGACTCACCGCGGTTGGCCACGCCGGCTGTTCTACCAGCCGCCGTGGACGCAGGGGCGGTTCGCCTACCGGCCACCGGGTCCGTGGCCGCCGAGGACGTCGAGCGCCGCGCGGCCGTGCTCTCCGGGCAATCTGGTCGGCGCCGTCGCCCGGTGGGATCACCCTCGGGGTCGAGAACCGATCACGGTCGCGCCTCTAGTCGGTGAGGCCGGCGGCCTTGCGCAGCGCGTCGGCGCGGTCGGTGCGCTCCCAGGTGAACTCGGGGAGCTCGCGGCCGAAGTGGCCGTAGGCGGCCGTCAGGGCATAGATCGGCCGGAGCAGGTCGAGGTCCTCGATGATCGCAGCGGGGCGCAGGTCGAACACGTCGAGGACGGCCCGCTGGATCTCCTCGTCGGGGATCACGCCGGTGCCGAACGTCTCGATGAACACGCCCACCGGGGCGGCCTTGCCGATGGCGTAGGCGACCTGCGCCTCGCAGCGGCGCGCCAGGCCCGAGGCCACGACGTTCTTCGCCACCCAGCGCATCGCGTACGCAGCAGAGCGGTCGACCTTCGAGGGGTCCTTGCCGGAGAAGGCACCGCCGCCGTGACGGGCCATGCCGCCGTAGGTGTCGACGATGATCTTGCGGCCGGTCAGGCCGGCATCGCCCATCGGGCCGCCGACCACGAAGCGCCCGGTCGGGTTGACCAGCAGGCGGTAGCCCGCGTGCGGCAGGTCGAACGACGCCAGCACGGGATCGACCACGTGGCGCGCGACGTCGACCTCGAGCTGGACGAGGGAGACCGAGTCGGCGTGCTGCGTGGACAGGACGACGGTGTCGACGCGCACCGGCCGGTTGTCGGCGTCGTACTCGATGGTGACCTGGGTCTTCCCGTCGGGCCGGAGGTAGTCGAGGGTGTGGTCCTTGCGGACGGCCGTGAGCCGCTCGGCGAGGCGCTGGGCGATGGTGATCGGCAGCGGCATCAGCACGTCGGTGTCGTCGCAGGCGTAGCCGAACATCAGGCCCTGGTCGCCGGCACCCTGCTTGTCCATGGCGTCGATCGAGCCGGTGCGGGACTCGTGACCGGAGTCGACACCCTGGGCGATGTCGCCGGACTGGCCGCCGATCGCCACCATCACGCCGCAGGACGCCCCGTCGAAGCCCTTGTCGGACGAGTCGTAGCCGATCGCCAGGATCCGCTCCCGGACCTTCTGCTTGATGTCGACGTAGCCGGTGGTGGTCACCTCGCCCGCCACGACCACGAGACCGGTGGTCAGCAGCGTCTCCACGGCGACCCGGCTGTGGGGGTCCTGCTCGATCATGGCGTCGAGCACCGAGTCGCTGATCTGGTCGGCGATCTTGTCGGGGTGCCCCTCGGTGACGGATTCGGAGGTGAAGAGGCGTCCGGTCACGGTGTCGGTGCTCCTGGTTCGGCGGGTGGTGGTCGGCGTTCGGGGGTCAATCTTGCAGCCTGCGGGCCACTTCGTCCCAAATGACGTGGGCCAGCGCGGTCTTGGACCCGCGGGGTACGTCGACGGCCTCGCGGTCGGTGGACAGGATCACCGCCTCGTTGTCGGCCGCGCCGAACACCGCCCCCCCGCGCACGTCGTTGACCACGAGCAGGTCGCAGCCCTTGCGGGCGAGCTTGGCGCGCGCGAGGTCGGGCACGCTGCCGGTGTCGTCGCCGGTCTCGGCCGCGAAGCCGACCACGACCTGGCCGGGGCGTCCACGCTCGCGCGACAGCTCGGCGAGGATGTCGGGGGTCTGGACCAGCTCGAGCGTGGGGGCCGACCCGTCGGGGCCCTTCTTGATCTTGAAGTGGCTCGACGCGGCCGGGCGGAAGTCGGCGGGCGCGGCCGCCATCACCACGGCGTCGGCGGAGCCGGCCGCGGACACGACGGCGTCACGGAGCTGCTCGGTGCTCTCGACCCGGACGACCTTCACCCCGGCCGGGTCGGGCAGCGCGACGTTTGCCGCGACCAGCGTCACGTCGGCC
>JBAUWD010000015.1:0-2366 GCA_049583575.1 Nocardioides sp. | reverse complement strand
CTCCACGACCGCCGGCGGGGTGCCCCGCGTGTGGCGGACGCCGGCGACGGCCTGCACCGCGGCGTACGGCGGCACCCGGACCTCGACCGACGCGCCGGGCGATCGTTCGGCGAGCACCGCGAGGAAGTGCTTGACGAGCAGTCTCGTCTGCTCGCGGCTGCGCGGCTCGGCCGCCAGCGCGTCACGCACCGCAGCGGCGGAGGCGGGCCGGAGTCGCGCAGGCACGAGCACATCGAATCACGGGTCCGTCACGTCCTCCGGGTAGGGCTGGAGCATCGAGTAGAAGACATAGGTACGCCGCCCGGCTGCACGACCGCGGGTGTTGTCCGCCCAGCGTGCGAGCATCTCGTTGACCTCGCCCATGAAGTCCGCCGCCTCGTCCTTGGTCAGCTTCATGCTCTGGTCCACGATCGCCGTGAACGTGTCCTTCCGCTTCTTGAAGGTGAACACCTCGTCGACCAGCCGGTGCGCCCACGCCGCCCGGTTCTGGCGGAACACGGACACCGCGGCCCTGCCGCCGGGCTGCTTCTCGATGTCCTGGACGTCGATCCGGAAGCCGCGCTCGGCAGGCAGCTTGTACACCCGGTCACGCCGGTCGCGCGCCGCCTCGGGCGCCGGGACGATCACGCCGTACTTGGCCAGCTGGCGCAGGTGGAAGCTGGCCTGGTTGGCCGGGATGCCCAGCGCCGCCCCCACGTCGGCGGCGCGCATCGGGCCGGTGGCACCGAGCTCGTCGAGGATCCGGCGGCGCGTCGGGTGGGCGATCGCGCGCAGCACCCGCGGGTCGCTCATCGGCCGAGGTTCGTACGCCATGACGGCATCCTAGCAGATTCCGCACGACATCTTGCGCAAGTAATATTGCGCAAGATATGATGCGAGATATGACCGGCTACCGCACCCTAGCCCGCAACCGCGACTTCACGATCTTGTGGACCGGCGAGACCGTCAACGAGCTCGGCTCGGCGATGTCCCTGTTCGTCTTCCCGTTGCTCGGGTACCACCTCACCGGATCCAGCCTGGTCGCGGCCCTGCTCGAGTCCGCCGGACTGCTCGGCATGTGCGCCGCCCTCCTCCCGGGCGGAGTCCTGGCCGACCGGGTCGACCGGAAGAGGCTGATGCTCGGCGCCAGCGCCGGAGGCGTCGTGCTCTACGGGTCGCTCGTCGTCGCCGGCGCGCTCGACGTCCTGACCGTGCCCCACCTGGCCGTCGTCGCACTGCTCACCGGGGTCGGGTCGGGTCTTTTCCAGCCGGCCCAGGGGGCGGCGATCCGCACGGTGGTCGCGACCGAGGACCTGCCGACGGCGCTCAGCCAGAACCAGGCGCGCCAGCACATCGCCTCGCTCCTCGGCGGGCCGCTCGGCGGACTCCTGTACGCCGTGCGCGCCTGGGCGCCGTTCCTGGTCGACACCTGCACCTACGCGGCCTCCTGTCTCACCGTGAGCCGGATCCGCGCCGACCTGCGGCCCCCGGCGTACGACGGGCCGGGGGTCTCGCTGCGGCGGCACCTGGTCCAGGGGTTCCGCTTCGTGTGGGACCGCCCGTTCTTCCGGACCCTGACGGCGTTCTCCTGTCTCGGCAACCTGCTGGTCAACGCCGTGTTCTTCGTCGTCCTGCTGCGTCTGATCCGGGCGCACTACCCCGCAGCGCAGATCGGCCTGGTGTCGACGGCGGCCGGTGTCGGCGGCATCCTCGGCGCGCTGGCCGCGCCGTACATCATCGACCGCGCGCGCACCGGACTGCTGACCATCGCCATCGCCTGGATGTGCGCACTGCCCCTGCTGCCGCTGATCTGGTGGTCGACCCCGCTCGCCGCCTGCGTGTCCGTCTTCACCCTGCTGCTGCTGAACCCGGCCGGCAACGCCGGCATCGGTGCCTACCGGGTGGCGCAGACGCCCGACGAGCTGCAGGGGCGGGTCGCGTCGGCGATGCAGTTCAGCGGGATGAGCGTGATGCCCCTGTCCCCCCTGCTCGCGGCCTGGCTGCTCACGCACACGAACGGCAGCCGCGCGGTGCTGATCCTCGTGGCCGCGACCGCCTGCCTGGCGCTCTTCGTGACGCTCAGCCGCAGCATTCGCGAGGTGCCCCGGCCGCAGGAGTGGCGCGCGCAGCTCGACGCCGAGCTCGCAGACGTCGCTGCAGGGACGCCTTCGGCCGGGTAGTCCATGACGAGATGGTCGCGCATCGGCCGGTTTCGCAGCCATCTCGTCATGGACTACCGCGAAGAGAGGCGTCAGTCCCAGCGGCCTGCGCGTCCCTGCTTGGTCTCGGACCGCCGCCGCTTCTCGTCGAGCCGTCGCTGGTTGGCGGCTCGGGTGGGCTTGGTCGGCCGGCGCCTGCGCGGTGGCGGAGCGGCCGCCTCGGTGAGG
>JBAUWD010000014.1:0-15634 GCA_049583575.1 Nocardioides sp. | reverse complement strand
AGCTCGGGCTGGTGCTCGAGGCCGCCCGCCGACGCGGCCGCGCACCCGACCACGTGCTGCTGTCGGGGCCGCCGGGACTCGGCAAGACCACGCTGGCGATGATCATCGCCCACGAGATGTCCACCCCGCTGAGGCTCACCAGCGGCCCGGCCATCACCCACGCCGGCGACCTTGCCGCGATCCTGTCCGGACTCACCGACGGCGACATCCTCTTCGTCGACGAGATCCACCGGATGGCCCGTCCGGCCGAGGAGATGCTCTACCTCGCGATGGAGGACTTCCGGGTCGACGTGGTCATCGGCAAGGGCCCCGGTGCGACCGCCATCCCGCTCGACATCCCGCCGTTCACGCTGGTCGGCGCGACGACCCGGGCGGGGCTGCTCCCCGGGCCGCTGCGCGACCGGTTCGGTTTCACCGCCCAGCTCGAGTACTACGAGGCCGACGAGCTCGACACCATCATCAAGCGCTCCGCGGGCCTGCTCGGTGTCGAGGCCGACCTCGAGGGCACGGCCGAGATCGCGTCGCGCTCGCGGGGTACCCCGCGCATCGCCAACCGGCTGCTGCGCCGGGTCCGCGACTTCGCCCAGGTGCGCGCCGACGGAGTCGTCACCCGCGACGTCGCGCATCGCGCCCTCGAGCTCTACGAGGTCGACGCCCTCGGCCTGGACCGCCTCGACCGGGCGGTCCTCGACTCGCTGTGCCGTCGGTTCGGAGGCGGTCCGGTGGGCATCTCGACGCTCGCCGTCGCCGTGGGTGAGGAACGCGAGACGGTCGAGGAGGTCGCCGAGCCGTTCCTGGTCCGCCACGGCTTCCTCGCCCGTACGCCGCGCGGCCGCGTCGCGACCCGTGCGGCCTGGGAGCATCTCGGCCTCACGCCACCTCCGGCCGAGCCGGTCGACCCCACGCTGTTCGAGTCCTGATTGGTGGAGGGCGCCGGGCGCCCGGTTACACTTCACCTTCGGTCGGCCGGACCTCGCCGCCCCATGCCCCCACCCCTTGAAGGACAGACGTGGACAACCTTGCAGCGATCCTCCCCTTGCTGGGGATCGCGGTGTTGTTCTGGCTGATCCTGATCCGGCCGGCGCAGCGCCGCCAGCGCTCACTGGCACAGCTGCAGAGCCGGGTGTCCGTGGGTGACCGGGTCATGCTGACCTCCGGCATCCTCGGCACGGTGCGCGGTCTCGACGACCGCACCGTCTCGCTGGAGGTGTCCGAGGGTGTCACCCTGAAGGTGGTGCGGGCCGCAGTCGGGTCGGTGGAGACCTCCGCGACCCCGGACGACGACGCGGAGCTCGTGGTCGACGAGCCGGAGGAGAAGCAGTAGATGGCACGCAACAGCGCTCGCCCGGGGCGCACCGTTTCGGTGTTCTTCCTCGGCCTGGCGATCGCCTACGGCCTGGTGGCCCTGATCGGCACCTGGAAGCCCGCCCTCGGGCTCGACCTGAAGGGCGGCACCCAGATCACGCTGATCGCCAAGGGCAGCGTCAAGTCCGACCAGCTCCAGCAGGCCGCCGACATCATCAACGAGCGGGTCAACGGTTCGGGCGTCGCCGAGGCCACGGTCACCACCCAGGGCTCGGACGAGATCGTCGTCCAGGTCCCCGGCACCACGAAGAACAACCTCGTGGCCACCGTCGTACGTCAGGCGCAGCTGCGGTTCCGGCTGGTCGCCCAGGTCAACCCGACAGGTACGCCCACGCCACCGCCGACGTCGAGCCCCAGCCCTTCGCCCGGTGTCGGGGTGACCGCACCGCCGTCGACGGCGCCGACCCACCAGCCGAAGGCCCACCAGACCGCCAAGCCCTCCGGCAAGAACCGCCCGCCCGCGCTGCTCGGCAAGAACCAGAAGCCGAAGCACACGGCGTCGACCAAGGGCACCAAGGGTCCGAAGCCCAGCCAGAGCCCGAGCACACCTCCGAGCACCGGGCCGACGTCGACGACCGACGTGAAGTACACCGCAGCCAACCAGAAGGCGTTCCAGGACGGCCTCACCTGGATGACCAACCCCGACCCCCAGTCCGTGGCGGTCTACAACAACTTCACCTGCCCACCGAAGCATCCCGTCAAGGACGTCCCCGACCTTCCCCTCGTCACGTGCGACGCCCAGGGCCACAAGTACCTCCTGTCGCCGGCCCAGATCGAGGGCACCGAGGTCTCGTCGGCCGCGGCCGGGGCCCCGGGCAGCGTCCAGGGGCAGGTGGGCTGGACGGTGAACATCCAGCTCAAGAGCCACGGCGCCGACATCCAGAGCAGGCTGTCCACGGCGATGGCCGGCGACCAGACCAAGCTGTTCGCGATCGTGCTCGACGGACAGGTCATCTCCACCCCGTACTACCAGCAGCCGATCGTCGACGGCACCTCGCAGATCAGCGGCAACTTCACCGAGAGCAGCGCCAAGAGCCTCGCCACCAGCCTGAAGTACGGCGCGCTGCCGATCTCCTTCGACAAGACCAAGACCACGGTCCAGACCATCGGGCCGTCGCTGGCCGGTGACCAGCTGAGCGCCGGCCTCACCGCCGGCATCGCCGGGCTGGTGCTGGTGATGATCTACTGCCTGCTCTACTACCGGGGTCTCGGGCTCGTGGTGATCTCGTCGCTGCTCGTGGCCGGCGCCACGACGTACGCGTTGGTGCTGCTGCTGGCCAAGAGCGCGGGCTTCACCCTGACCCTGCCCGGCATCGCCGGACTGATCGTCGCGGTCGGCATCACGGCCGACTCCTTCATCGTGTTCTTCGAGCGCATCCGTGACGAGATGCGAGGCGGCAAGTCGATGCGGGTCGCCGTCCAGGCCGGGTGGGTGCGGGCCCGGGCCACCTGCCTGGCGGCGGACGCGGTCACGATCCTGGCCGCGGTCGTCCTCTACATCTTCGCTGCCGGCGTCGTGAAGGGCTTCGCGTTCGCCCTGGGACTGTCCACGCTGATCGACCTCGCGGTCTTCTTCTGGTTCACCCACCCGATGGTGTCGTGGCTGTCCAGGTTCGCGTTCTTCAACAAGGGGCACAAGCTCTCCGGGCTCGACGCGGAGAATCTCGGGCTCGATCGGCTTCCGGCAGGAGGGAGCGCCTGATGGGCAGGTACAGCCGCCTCGGCAACGACCTCTACTCCGGTCGCAGGTCCGTCGACTTCGTCGGCCGCCGCCACATCTGGTACGCCGCCTCCGGCGTGATCATCATCGCGGCCGTCCTCGGGCTCTACTTCCGGGGCCTCAACTTCGGCATCGAGTTCCGCGGCGGCGCCCAGTACACGGTCACGATGCCCCACGGCCAGGCGACGCAGGACAACGCCGACAAGCTGCGGAAGGCCGTCTCGGCCTCCGGCATCGCGGCCGCCCAGCAGGTCGTCGTCACCACGGCGGGCCAGACCTCGATCCTGGTCGACACCGAGCCGCTGACGCCGTCCGAGAGCAACCAGATCGCCAGCATCATCGAGCAGACGGCGGGGGTGACCAAGGCCGACCTCTCGATCGACGAGATCGGGCCCAGCTGGGGCAAGGAGGTCGCCAAGCGCTCCCTCATCGGCCTGGTCGTCTTCCTGGTCCTGGTGGTGCTCCTGATCTGGGGCTACTTCCGACAATGGAAGATGTCGCTGGCCGCCATGGTCGCGCTGGCGCACGACCTCGTGATCACGGTCGGCATCTACGCCCTGTCGGGCTTCGAGGTGACACCCGCCACGGTGACCGGCGTCCTGACCATCCTCGGCTTCTCTCTCTACGACACCGTGGTGGTCTTCGACAAGGTGCGCGAGAACACCAAGAACCTCCGTGCCACGCACCGCACCTACCCCGAGGCCGCCAACCTCGCCGTGAACCAGACCCTGGTGCGTTCGATCAACACCTCGCTGGTCGCGCTGATCCCGGTCGGGGCGATCCTGTACGTCGGCGCCGTCCAGCTGGGCTCCGGGCCGCTGAAGGATCTCGCCCTCGCCCTGTTCGTGGGCATGGCGGCGGGCGCGTACTCGTCCATCTTCATCGCGACCCCGCTGCTCGCGCATCTCAAGTCTCTCGAGCCGGACGTCCAGGAGCTGGAGAAGCGGCTGAAGGCACGGCGCCGTCACGACGCCGACCGCTACGCCGCGGTGCCCGCTTTCACCGACGACATGCCGATCCTCGACCCCGACGCGGCCGCGGCCCGCGAGCTCGCCGAGGAGCCGGCCTCCACGACGTACCCCGGCAACCGGCCGACCCGGAGCAGCGACCCCCTCGGGCGGGGGCGCGTGGCTCCCCGGCCGCGCGGGCCGGTGAAGCCGAGCTCGTCGAGCGGCCGGGTGCAGCCGACCCGGCAGTCGAGGTCCAAGCGGGGAAAGAAGTGACGGGTCCGGACGTCGCCGACATCCTCGACAGGCTCGTCGTCGACGTTCCGGACTTCCCGGAGCCGGGCGTCGTGTTCAAGGACATCTCGCCCGTGCTCGCCGAGCCGGCTGCCTTCGTCGCGGTGGTGGAGGCGCTCGCAGCGGCCGGTCGGGACGCGACGGGTGCCTCGGTCGTCGACCACGTCGTCGGCATGGAGGCGCGTGGCTTCATCCTGGCGGCGCCCGTCGCGCTGGCACTGGGAGCAGGATTCGTGCCGGTGCGCAAGGCCGGCAAGCTCCCGCGCGCGACGTACGCCGAGACGTACGCCCTGGAGTACGGCGAGGCCACGCTCGAGGTCCACCGCGACGGTCTGCGCGAGGGTGACCGGGTCCTCCTGGTGGACGACGTGCTCGCCACGGGAGGCACCGTCGCGGCCACCCGCCGGCTCGTCGAGCGCTGCGGCGCCTTCGCCCACGGCGTCGCGGTCCTGATGGATCTCGGCTTCCTGCCGGGACGCAAGGCCATCGGTGACCTGCCGCTGACCAGCCTGATGACCGTCTGAGGTCTCCTCGAGGCGCCCCGGCGGGTCGCGCCGGGCCCGTAGACTCGGTACATGGCGGCCGACAGCAGTCCTCCCGTGGCACCGGAGCGTGCCACGCCGACTGCGCGCGAGCGAGCCGCCGAGCGTCTGCCGTCACGCCGGGCGATGCGCAACCGCCTGGCCCGGATGGGCGCCCGGAGCGAGGCGGACAAGCCGGAGCTCGAGCCGCTCTTCCGCTCCGTCCGAGCCAACCATCCGAAGGCCGACCTGGCCCTGATCGAGCGCGCCTACCGCACCGCCGAGGAGCTCCACGGCACCCAGATGCGCAAGAGCGGCGACCCCTACATCACCCATCCCCTGGCGGTCGCCACCATCCTCGCCGACATCGGCATGACCGAGCCCACCCTGGTCGCGGCCCTGCTCCACGACACCGTCGAGGACACGCCGTACACGCTCGACCAGCTGCGCGAGGACTTCGGCGACGAGGTCGCGCTCCTCGTCGACGGCGTGACCAAGCTGGAGAAGGTGCAGTACGGCGAGACCGCCCAGGCCGAGACGATCCGGAAGATGATCGTGGCGATGTCGCGCGACATCCGGGTGCTGGTGATCAAGCTCGCCGACCGGCTCCACAACATGCGGACGGTCCGGTACGTCAAGCAGTCGACCCAGGAGCGCCAGGCGACCGAGTCGCTCGACGTCTACGCCCCGCTGGCCCACCGGCTCGGCATGAACACCATCAAGTGGGAGCTCGAGGACCTCGCCTTCGCCACGCTCCACCCCAAGATCTACGACGAGATCGTGCGCATGGTGGCGGAGCGTGCACCGTCGCGCGACCAGTTCCTGACCCAGGTGATCGAGCAGGTCGAGCAGGACCTCAAGGACGCCAAGGTCAAGGCTGTGGTCAGGGGCCGGCCGAAGCACTACTACTCGATCTACCAGAAGATGATCGTCGGCGGCCGCGAGTTCACCGACATCTACGACCTGGTGGGCCTGCGGATCCTCGTCGAGGAGGACCGCGACTGCTACTCCGCCCTCGGCGTGATCCACGCGAGGTGGAACCCCGTGCTCGGGCGGTTCAAGGACTACGTCGCGATGCCGAAGTTCAACATGTACCAGTCGCTGCACACGACCGTGATCGGCCCGCAGGGCAAGCCCGTCGAGATGCAGATCCGGACCCAGGCGATGCACCGCCGGGCCGAGTACGGCGTGGCCGCGCACTGGAAGTACAAGGAGAACAGCCGCTCCGGCGTCGACACCGAGCGCCTCGGTGACCTCGACGACCTGAACTGGGTCCGCCAGCTGCTCGACTGGCAGAGCGAGGTCGAGGACCCCGGCGAGTTCCTGGAGTCGCTGCGGTTCGAGATCAACCGCGCGGAGGTCTTCGTCTTCACGCCACGTGGTGACGTGATCGCGCTGCCGGTCGGTGCCACGCCGGTCGACTTCGCGTACGCCGTACACACCGAGGTGGGCCACCACACCATCGGCGCGCGGGTCAACGGCCGCCTGGTGCCGCTGGAGTCGACGCTCGACAACTCCGACGTCGTCGAGATCTTCACGTCGAAGGCGCCGACCGCCGCGCCGTCGCGCGACTGGCTGACGTTCGTCAAGTCGCAGCGCGCCCGCAGCAAGATCAAGCAGTGGTTCACCAAGGAGCGGCGCGAGGAGGCGATCGAGCGCGGCAAGGAGCAGATCGCCAAGCTCATGCGCAAGGAGGGGCAGCCGCTCAAGCGGGTGCTGTCGCACGAGTCGCTGACCGAGGCGGCGTCGCACTTCCGGCTGGCCGACGTGTCCGCCCTCTATGCGGCCGTCGGGGAGAACAACCTCAGTGCTCAGGCCGTGGTCAAGCGCGTGATCGAGCTGCACGGCGGCGAGGACGGCGCGGCGGAGGACCTCTCCGAGGGCGTCACCATCACCGGCACCCGCGGGCGATCGAAGTCGCCGGCGCACGCGGACTCCGGGGTGGTCGTCAAGGGTGCCCCCGACGTCTGGGTGAAGCTCGCGAAGTGCTGCACCCCTGTGCCTCCCGACTCGATCCTCGGATTCGTGACCAAGGGCGGGGGTGTGTCGGTGCACCGCACCGACTGCACCAACGCCGCCGAGCTCCAGCGCCAGCCCGAGCGCCTGCTCGACGTCGAGTGGGCACCCAACGTGCGCTCGACGTTCCTGGTCAACATCCAGGTCGAGGCGATCGACCGGGCCCGGCTGCTCTCGGACATCACGATGGTGCTCTCCGACGCCCACGTGAACATCCTCAGCGCGACGCTCTCCACCGGGCGCGACCGCGTCGCCAAGACTCGCTTCACCTTCGAGATGGCCGAGGCCAAGCACCTCGACACCGTGCTCCGCGCCGTACGCGGGGTCCCCGGCGTCTTCGACGCCTACCGCGTCACCCAGTAGCCGTTGAGAAGTCACGAACGGCCAGTTGACGCGTCACGAACGGCGCGACCGCGGACCATTCTCGACCCCTCGACCGGCCATTCGCGACGTTTCAACGGGCCAGTTGTGACTCCTCAACGGGCCGTCTGTGACTCCTCAACGGGTCAGGAGTAGTCGGCGGAGGCGCGCTCTGCCATCTCGAGGAACGCCCGACGTGAGGCGAGGTCCTCCTCGAGCTCGCCGACCTGCTTCTGGTCGCCGGCGCTGCGGGCGGAGTCGAGGTCCTTCTCCACCTTGGCGATCGCGTCGCGGAGCTTGGCGACCATGTCCTCGGCGCGCGCGGACTTCTCCGGGTCGCTGCGGCGCCACTGCTCCTCCTCGAGCCCGCGGATCTGCTGCTCCACGGCGCGCATGCGGTCCTCGAGGGTGCGGATCTGGTCGCGTGGCACCTTCCCGATGGCGTCCCAGCGCTCGGCAAGGTCACGGATGGCGCGCTTGGCCGCTGCCACGTCGGTGACCGGGAGCAGCGCCTCGGCCTCGACGAGCAGCTTCTCCTTGGCCTCGGCGTTGGCCGCGAACTCGGAGTCCTGGGCGGCCATCGCCTCGTCGCGCGCTCCGAAGAACGTGTCCTGCGCGCCGCGGAACCTCGTCCAGAGATCCTCCTCGACGTCGCGAGGTGCCGGGCCTGCGGCCTTCCACTGACGCATCAGGTCGCGGTACGCCGAGGCGGTCGCGCCCCAGTCGCGGGAGCCGGACAGGGACTCCGCCTCCTTCACGAGCCGCTGCTTCACGACCCGGCTGGCGTCGCGCTTCTCGGTCTGCTCCGCGAAGTGCGCCTTGCGGCGCCGGGTGTACGACGTGCGCGCGGTCGAGAAGCGGCGCCAGAGCTGGTCGTCGGTCGCGCGGTCGAGCCGCGGAAGCGCCTTCCACTCGTCGAGCAGCTGCCGCAGCCGGTTGGCGCCGTTGCGCCAGTCGCTGCCGTCACCGAGCTTCTCGGCCTCGGACACGAGGCGTTCCTTCTCGGCCTTGGCCGCGGCGGCCTTCTCGGCGCGCTCGGCACGACGGGCCTGTCGCTGCTGGGAGATCACCGGACCCAAGGCGTCGAGCCGCCCGGTCAGCGCGGTGAGGTCGCCGACGGCGTTGGCCTCGAGCACCTGGCTGCGCAGGTTGCGGACCGACTCGGTGGCCTCGTCGGGCGCGACCACCGCGGCCTGCACGCGTTGCTCGAGGAGATGCACGTGCCCGGCCAGCTCGTCGTACCGCTTGGTGTAGAAGGCCAGCGCCTCATCGGGAGAGCCCTCGGGGTACTGACCGACAGGACGCTCGCCGTCGAGGGTCCTGACGTAGACCGTTCCGTCCTCGGCGACGCGTCCCCACTCGCTCGTCGTCACAGTGTCCTCTTCACTCCGTCGGGCAAGGCCCCATGCTAGCGAGGCCATCGATGTCGTCCCCTGCACCGGTGCCCTCATGGCCCCGAGCGGTCGATAGTCTGCCCGGGTGCTGATCGCCGGCTTCCCCGCGGGCCCCTGGGCCGCCAACTGCTACGTCGTGGCCACGGGTCCCGGCGCCGAGTGCGTGGTCGTCGACCCGGGCAAGGACGCCGCGGCCGGGGTCGCCGAGATCGTCCGCGAGCACCGCCTCAAGCCGGTCTCGATCCTGCTCACCCACGGCCACATCGACCACGTCTGGTGCGTGGCGCCCGTCGCCGGCACGTACGACGCCACTGCGTGGATCCACCCCGCCGACCGCCACCTGCTCACCGACCCGATGGCCGGCATCTCCCGCGACGCCGCGGCGCTGCTCCTCGGCGGCGACCTCACCTTCGCCGAGCCCGACGACGTGGCCGAGCTCGACGACGGGCAGAGCCTCGAGCTCGCCGGCCTCACCTTCGCCGTGGACCACACGCCCGGCCACACCCAGGGGTCGGTGACCTTCCGTACGCCGTACGCCTCCGCGGGCGCAGGGCAGACCCACGGCGACGTCTCCGAGGTGATGTTCGCCGGAGACCTGCTCTTCGCCGGCTCGATCGGGCGCACCGACCTGCCCGGTGGCGACCACGCCACGATGCTCGAGACCCTGCGTCACAAGGTGCTCACGCTGCCCGACGACGTGGTGGTGCTGCCCGGGCACGGCGAGCAGACCTCCATCGGCCGCGAGCGTGCCACCAACCCGTTCCTGCTCGACCTCGCCGACGACGGCGTGGCCGGACGCGTCACCCGAGGGCTCTGACGATGGCCCGACCGACGCCGCTGAGCGGCTTCCCCGAGCTGTTGCCTGCCGCCCGCGTCGTCGAGCGCGAGGTGATCGCCTCCCTTGCGCACACCTTCGAGCTCCACGGCTTCGCCAACATCGAGACCCGCGCCGTCGAGCCTCTCGACCGTCTGGCCAAGGGCGGTGAGATCGACAAGGAGATCTACGTCCTGCGGCGGCTGCAGTCGCAGGACTCCGCCGACGACACCGGTCTGGGGATGCACTTCGACCTCACGGTGCCCTTCGCTCGGTACGTCCTGGAGAACGCCGGCCACCTCGAGTTCCCGTTCCGGCGCTTCCAGATCCAGCCCGCCTGGCGGGGTGAGCGCCCGCAGGAGGGGCGCTACCGCCAGTTCACCCAGGCCGACATCGACATCGTCGGACGCGACGAGCTGCCGTTCCACCACGACGTCGAGGTGATGCGCGTGATGGTGCAGGCGCTCGGAGCCCTGCCGCTGCCACCGCTGTCGTTCCAGATCAACAACCGCAAGCTGATCCAGGGCTTCTACCGCGGTCTGGGCATACCGGACGTGACCGCCGCCATCCGCACGATCGACAAGCTCGACAAGGTGCCGGCCGACGACGTGGCCGCGCTGCTGGTGAGCGACGCGGGCGCCACGTCCGAGCAGGCGAAGCGCTGCCTCGAGCTCGCCTCGATCCGGGGCTCCGACGCGTCGGTGGTGGAGCGGGTGCAGGCCCTCGGAGTCGCCGACGACCTCCTGAGCCGCGGCCTGGCCGAGCTGTCAGCGGTCCTCGACGGCTGCGCCGACGTCGTCGACGACCATGTCACCCTCGAGGCCAACCTGCGGATCGCGCGCGGGCTCGACTACTACACCGGCACCGTCGTCGAGATCTTCATGCGGGGCTACGAGCGGCTCAAGTCCGTGGGCGGCGGCGGTCGCTACGACGCCCTCGCCGACGACGGCCGTACGACGTACCCGGGCGTCGGCATCTCGTTCGGCGTCTCGCGCACCCTGGTGCCCCTGATCTCCGACGGCGTCCTGTCCGGCAGCCGGTCGGTGCCGAGCGCCGTCCTGGTGGCCCTCGTCGACGAGGAGGGCCGACCGGACAGCGAGGCGGTCGCCGACGCCCTGCGGCGGCGCGACATCCCGTGCGAGGTGGCCCCCAGCCCGCAGAGGTTCGGCAAGCAGATCCGCACCGCCGAGCGGCGCGGCATCCCCTTCGTCTGGTTCCTCCAGGCCGACGGCACCCATCAGGTCAAGGACATCCGCTCGGGCGACCAGGTCGACGCAGATCCGCGATCGTGGGTCCCGCCGGCGACCGACCTCCGGCCGACGGTCGTCTCGACCCAGCCCGACACCGGCCGCCCGGCCCCCGACCCCGAGGAGACACCCCCGTGATCCGCACCCACGATGCCGGAAGGCTCACCGTCGCCGACGTGGGGGAGACCGTCACCCTGGCCGGCTGGGTGGCGCGCCGGCGCGACCACGGAGGCGTCGCGTTCCTCGACCTCCGCGAGGCGAGCGGCGTCGCGCAGGTGGTGATCCGGGACGAGGCTGTGGCCCACAGCCTGCGCAGCGAGTACTGCCTCAAGGTGGTCGGTGAGGTGGCCCGGCGACCCGCGGGCAACGCCAACCCCGCTCTCGCCTCGGGGGAGATCGAGGTGATCGCCGCCGAGGTGGAGGTCCTCAGCCCCAGTGCCGTCCTGCCCTTCCCGATCGACGATCACGTCGACGTGGGTGAGGAGGCGCGGCTGCGTCACCGCTACCTCGATCTGCGCCGCAGCGGCCCGAACGCCGCGATCCACTTGCGAAGCGATGTCAACCGGGCCGCGCGCGCGGTGCTCGACCGACACGACTTCGTCGAGATCGAGACGCCGACCCTGACCCGCTCGACGCCCGAGGGGGCGCGCGACTTCCTGGTCCCGGCGCGACTCCAGCCCGGGAGCTGGTACGCCCTGCCGCAGAGCCCCCAGCTGTTCAAGCAGCTGCTGATGGTCGCCGGCATGGAGCGCTACTACCAGATCGCGCGCTGCTACCGCGACGAGGACTTCCGCGCCGACCGCCAGCCGGAGTTCACGCAGCTCGACATCGAGATGAGCTTCGTCGACCAGGACGACGTCATCGCGGTCGCCGAGGACGTGCTCGTCGCGGTCTGGCGCCTGATCGGGTACGACGTCCCGACACCGTTCCCTCGGATGACGTACGCCGAGGCGATGGCGCGCTTCGGGTCCGACAAGCCCGACCTCCGGATGGGGCTCGAGCTGGTCGACTGCACGTCGTACTTCTCGGACACGCCGTTCCGGGTGTTCCAGGCGCCGTACGTCGGCGCGGTGGTGATGCCAGGGGGAGCCGACCAGCCGCGTCGCCGGTTCGACGCGTGGCAGGAGTGGGCCAAGCAGCGGGGTGCCCGCGGCCTCGCGTACGTGACGGTCGGATCCGACGGCGAGCTGGGCGGCCCGGTCGCGAAGAACCTCAGCGACGACGAGCGGGCCGGCCTCGCCGCCCACACCGGCGCCGACCCCGGCGACTGCGTGTTCTTCGCGGCCGGTCCCGTGAAGAGCAGCCGCGCACTGCTCGGCGCCGCGCGTCTCGAGATCGGCCGGCGGTGCGGACTCATCGACGCGGAGGCGTGGAGCTTCCTCTGGGTGGTGGACGCGCCGCTGTTCGAGCCCGCCGACGAGGCGACCGCGGCGGGCGACGTCGCCGTGGGCAGCGGCCAGTGGACGGCCGTCCACCACGCCTTCACGTCACCGCAGGACCTCGACACCTTCGACGAGGACCCCGCCGACGCTCTCGCGTGGGCCTACGACGTCGTCTGCAACGGCAACGAGATCGGCGGCGGATCCATCCGTATCCACCGGGGCGACATCCAGCGGCGCGTGTTCGCGGTGATGGGACTCGACGAGGCCGAGGCCCAGGAGAAGTTCGGCTTCCTGCTCGAGGCCTTCCAGTACGGCGCGCCCCCGCACGGCGGCATCGCCTTCGGCTGGGACCGGATCGTGGCGCTGCTCTCCGGTTCGGAGTCCATCCGCGACGTGATCGCCTTCCCCAAGTCGGGCGGCGGTTACGACCCGCTCACCGGTGCTCCGGCCCCGATCACGCCCCAGCAACGGCGCGAGGCGGGTGTCGACGCCGACCGGGGAACGACCAAGGCATGAGACAGAATCGTTACCTCGTGCCACGTTGAAATGAGATGCCCTTCCTCTAGAGTCCTGTTCGGCCCGGCCCCGCCACCTGCCTCACCCGGCAACGCGCGAGGCGGTCCTGGCGGCACCGAATCATCCTCGAGGCGCAAGAAGGGTTGACCATGGGTCTGAGCGCGACTGAGCTGGCCGAGGCCCCGAGCGGTGTCGAGGAGGCTCCCGAAGGTCAGAAGCTCGCCGGCCGGTCGCCGATGCAGATCGCCTTCGAGCGGATCCGCAAGGACAAGATGGCCGTCGTCTGCACGGTCATCCTCGTGCTGATGATCCTCTCGGCCATCCTGGCTCCGTGGATCACCAAAGCGATGAAGATCTACCCGACCACGGCGACCGTGCCCTACCGGGCGAGCAAGGTGCTGGTCTTCGAGACGGGTCTGCCGAAGCACGGGCCGCCCAACCACGGGTACTGGTCCGCCCACCCGCTGGGTCTCGCGCCCCAGACCGGCGTCGACAACCTCGCCCGGCTCCTGTACGGACTGCGCACCGACCTCCTGATCGCGTCGGTCGCCACGGTGCTGAGCATCGGTATCGGCGTCCTGCTCGGGCTGATGGCGGGGTTCTCCCGTGGCTGGCTCGACCGGATCATCATGTTCGTCACCGACCTCTTCCTCTCCTTCCCGTTCCTGCTCGGTGCCCTCGCGATGGCGCCGATCCTGGTCGAGCGCTTCGGCCGTGGAGAGAACCTCAGCAGGCTCTACCGCGTGCAGTTCTTCGCCCTGATCGCGATCCTGACGATCTTCGGCTGGATGGGCATGGCCCGTCTGATCCGCGGTCAGGTGCTGTCGCTGCGTGAGCGCGAGTTCGTGCAGGCGGCCCAGGTCATGGGCGTGCCGACCCGGCGCATCCTGTTCAAGGAGCTGCTTCCCAACCTGGTGGCCCCCATCGTGGTCGCCACGTCGCTGGCCCTCCCGGGCCTGATCACCGCCGAGGCGGGTCTGTCGTTCCTCGGCATCGGCGTGTCCGGATACCCCTCGCTGGGGGCCACGATCGCCGATGCCCAGGTCTACTGGAGCTCCTATCCCCTCTACCTCTGGGCCCCCGTGCTGACGATCTGCGTGCTGGTCGTGTCGCTGAACCTCCTCGGTGACTCCATCCGGGACGCCTTCGACCCCAAGACTCGCCGGTGACTGACTCACCGGGAGAAGTGCAACATCCACGGAAAGGGTGGGCTATGCGGTTCAAATCACCGTTGATCGCCGTCTCCGCTGCCGCGATGTTGGCTCTGAGCGCCTGTGGCGGCTCGGGGTCATCGACCGGCGGCGCGACGGGTCCGGACACAAGCAAGCCGGGTGACACCGGCAGCGGCACATGCGTCACCTGCAAGGGTCCGGTCACTATCCCGAGCGCCCAGAAGGGCGGCACCGTCACGGTGTCCGTGCTGGGCGGCCTGACCACGACGCTCGACCCCAGTGAGGTCTACTACACCGACTCCGACGCGATCATGTCCGATCTCGTGACGCGCTCGCTGACGCAGTACAAGTACGACCCGAAGACCCAGCAGATGATCCTGGTGCCCGACCTGGCCACCGACCTCGGCACACACAACGACACCTACACCAAGTGGCAGTTCACGATCCGCCCCGGTGTGAAGTTCGAGAACGGCAAGACGGTCACCGCCAAGGATGTCGCCTTCGGCATGACCCGGTGCATGGACGTCGCGACGTTCCCGACCGGTGCCTGCCAGGTGTACTCGAACGTCTACTACAAGGGTGGCTCGTCCTACAAGGGCATGTACACCGACCCCGGCTCGAAGTTCAAGGGGATCACCGTCAAGGGCTCCACGATCACGATCAAGATGGCCCAGCCCTTCCCGGACATGCCCTACTGGGGTGCCTTCCCGGAGAACGGCCCGATCCCGAGCGGGAGCGCGTCGGACCCCAAGACCTACAAGAACCACCCGCTCTCGACCGGTCCGTACATGTTCAAGAGCTACAGCGTCGGCAAGAGCCTGGTGCTCGTGAAGAACCCGTACTGGGACCCCAACACGGACGCCGCTCGTACGCAGTACCCGAACGAGTACGACTTCAAGTCGCAGGTGCCGCAGGAGAAGACCGACCAGATCCTGCTCGCCGACACCGGAACCGGAAAGACCACGCTGACGTACGAGGACCTGTTGGCGCCCGACTACCAGAAGATGAAGCAGAAGGACCCCTCGCGCCTGACCCTCGGTCCTCAGCCCTGCACGTACTACTGGGCGCCGGACTACCGGAAGATCACCAACAAGAAGGTCCGTGAGGCTCTGCAGTTCGCGTACCCGTACAAGGACTACATCCTGGCGCGAAGCTTCATCCCCGGTGTCACCGCGATCCCGGCCACCCAGCTGATGCCCCCGGGCCTGCCGGGTCGCCAGCCCTTCAACGTCACCCACCACAAGGCGTTCCAGACCGATCCGGCCAAGGCCAAGGCACTCCTGCAGTCGGCCAACGCCCTCGGCTACGAGATCAAGTTCCTGTTCTCGACGGACGACCCGACCAGCGTGAAGGGCAAGGACGCGATCGTGAAGTCGCTGACCCAGTCCGGCTTCAAGGCGACGCCGGTGCCGACCACCGTCGCGGACGGCGCGGCAGCACGGGCCAACCCCAAGGAGGACATCAACGTCCGCTCGGCCGGCTGGTGCTCCGACTGGCCCTCGGGTGCGACCTGGTTGCCGCCCCTGTACGGGTCGACCAACCCGGACAAGACGAACTCCCTGGGCAACAACCTGTCGGCGTTCAGTGAGAAGTCCGTGGACGCGAAGATGGCCGCGGTCCAGAAGCTGCCCCTCGATCAGCAGGGAGCGGCCTGGAGCAACCTCGACAAGGAGATCACGAAGAAGTACTTCCCGTTGTTCCCCTTGTTCTACGCGGGTATCGCCCAGGCCCACGGATCGCGGATCCAGGGCGACTTCGATGACAACACCATCGGAATGCCGACCTTCAAGAACATCTGGATCTCCCAGTAGTTCCTGAGGTCAACTGACCGGTCGCTCCTGACCGGTCCGGTCATCCGGGTGGTGGGGTACGGCGCAAGCCGTACC
>JBAUWD010000013.1:0-1639 GCA_049583575.1 Nocardioides sp. | reverse complement strand
GGCGAGCCGGAGCCAGGCCACGCCGAGCACGTCGACGTGCGCGAAGAGCAGGACCGCGAAGGAGGGTCCGAGGTAGTGGAAGCCGGACCCGAGCAGGACCGTCCCCAGGGCCGCGGGGTCGAGCCGGATCTGCGGCGTCCGTACGGCGGTGGCGTGGTTCACCCGTCCATGGTCCGAGAGGAATGGCCCCGGCTGAAGGGTAGGATCACGGGAGCAGGCCCGATCTGCTTACAGATTGAAGGTGATCAGCCGCATGCAGCCGCCACAAGTGCTCCACCAGCAGCTCGATGCCGTGAACTGCCGCCTGCTGCGCGAGCTCCACGCCGATCCGCGCGCCTCGATGTCGGCGCTCGGGCGCCGGGTCGGGCTGTCGGCACCGGCGGTGACCGAGCGCGTGCAGCGGATGAGGCGGAGCGGCGTGATCACGGGCTTCCACATGAGTGTCGACCCGGCCGCCCTCGGCCTGCCGGTCACGGCGTTCGTACGGCTCCGCCCGGCGCCCGGGCAGCTCGGCCGGATCGCCGATCTGGCGGTCGCCCTCGACCAGGTCAGCGAGTGCCATCGCATCACCGGCGAGGACTGCTTCCTGATCAAGGTGCATGCGGCGTCCGTGGCGGGTCTGGAGGAGGTGCTCGACCAGTTCCTGCTGCACGGCCAGACCGTCTCGACCATCGTGGTCGCGAGCCCGGTGCCCGGCCGGCCGCTGCCGGTCCCGGACCCCGCCTGAGCGGCTCGTACGTCGGTCAGTCCCCGCCGGGCGCCGCGTTGCGGACCGTCACCCTGATGCTCAGCGCGTCGGCGACCGCCTGGTCCAGCACCGCACGGCGGGGGTCGGGCACGGCGAGCCACGGCCCGGTCACCACCACCCGGCGGAGCCGGGGGTCCGCGAGCACCTCGTCCACGGCGCCGCGGTCGCCACCGGTCACGACGGGCACCGCTCGCTCACCGAGGATCAGGGCGGCGTGGTCGGCGGCCGCCTGGTAGGCCTGTCGCGCCTGGTTGTCGCGCCGCCGCGCGAACCGCTGCTGGCTCTGTCCGCCCGCCTTCGTCCGTCCCTGGACGTGGCGCTGGCCGATCTTGTGCTCGGCCAGCGTGTCGAGACGCAGCCGCGCCACCGCGAAGCCACCCTTGCGCACCAGCAGCACGCCCCACTCCTGCGGTGGCACGGCGGCCGCGACGAAGGCGCCGACCTCGACCGCTCCGTCGTACGACGCGCCGAACGGCAGGCGGCCCGCGAACGTCGACCCGTCGGTGGCGGTCCCGGTGAGGGCGCCGTCGGCCACCTGGAGCGCCGCCTCGCCGTGCCGGACCGAGAAGTTCTCGACCCAGCGGCCGAACCGTCCCGGCGGGACGAGCACCTCGTTCATGCCCAGGTCACACGCGCGCCCTCGGCCCACAGGTCGAAGCCCTCGCCCGCCAGCTCGTCGCTGCGGTTCCACAGCGTGAGGTAGAGCGCGACCGCCGGACCTCGGATCTCGATGTCGGCGTCGACGTCGATGGCGCCCCGGCGGGTGACCGGAGGCCGCTCGTGCACCGTGACGAGCCAGCTCGCGTCGGCGTCGTCGGCCTCGATGGCGAGGGTCAGCGGGTGCGGCGAGCGCAGCCGCGAGCGCGGGCGGGGCAGGAACCCGGTGAGCAG
>JBAUWD010000012.1:0-2349 GCA_049583575.1 Nocardioides sp. | reverse complement strand
GGCCGCCGCCGTCCACGCCCTTCTCCCGGACGGCGCGGACGGTCTGGTCGATGCCGCGCAGCTCGGCGCCCCCGCTCTGGCGGCGGTGCGCAACGGAGGCTCGTTCGTCGCCGTGTCCGACCCGAGCGAGCCGCCCACCGAGCGCGGGATCACCGTACGCACGGTGCACGTGCACCACGACAGGGCCCAGCAGGCCGTGCTCGTCGGTCTGGTCGAGCGCGGCGTTCTCCGGCTCCGGGTGGCCGAGACCTACTCGCTCGACGACGTCGCGAAGGCCCACGAGGCCGCCGCCCGGCCGATACTCCGGGGCCGGGTCGTGGTCACCGCCTGACGGCCCTGTAGGTCGCCGTTTGGTCCCAAACCGCAGTTCTGGGGCCCGAAATGTTGCGGTTTGGCACCAAACGGCGGGGGTACGACGTCTCACCCCCGCAGCCGGTCGACCAGCGCCAGGGCGTCGTGGGGCGCGTACCCCTTCATGTCATTGTCGAAGTAGACGAAGACGTCCTTGCCGGCCGCGGCCCAGGTCCGGCAACGCGCGGCCCACCGGTCGAGCGCGCGATCGGTGTAGCCGCTGGCGTAGAGCTCCTGGTCACCGTGCAGCCGCACGTAGCGGATCGCGCCGGTGTCCTCGTCGACCCGCGGCCAGCGGCCCGCCGTGTCGGCGAGGACGCACGCCACGTCGTGGGCGCGCAGCACCGCCAGCGCCTCGGGTACGGCGAACGTCGCACTGCGGAACTCCAGCGCATGGTGGACCGGGAGCTCGGCCTCCACCGTGGTGAGCACGCGGTCGCCGGACCGGTTCGGGTCGTGCCCGGTCGCCTGTTCGGCCATGGCGACGGTGCTGCGCGGGAGGCGGCCGAGGAAGTCGTCGAGCACGGTGGCGTCGAAGGTGAGGGTCTCCGGCAGCTGCCAGAGGATCGGCCCGAGCTTCGGCCCGAGCGCCAGCAGCCCGGAGGCGAAGAAGTTGGCCAGCGCCACCTCGACGCCGACCATCCGCTTCATGTGGGTGACGAAGCGCCCGCCCTTCACGGCGAAGACGAAGTCGTCGGGTGTCTGCGCGCGCCACGCGGCGTACGACGACGGGCGTTGCAGGGAGTAGAACGACCCGTTGATCTCGATCGAGCTCAACCGCTCCGCGGCGTACGCGAGCTCTCGTCGCTGGGCGAGGCCAGCCGGGTAGAAGTCGCCCCGCCAACCCGGGTACCGCCAGCCGGAGATGCCGACCCGGACCACGCCCATGACCAGAGCCTGTCGCGGGCGCGGTCGGAGGGCCAGTGGCCAATTCACAACATACCTTTGCAAAATGTCCTTTGCAAAGGTATGTTGGCGATATGGCAGCCTCGTCGATCACCCCCTCCGCCGCCGGACTCCGCGCGCTCTCCCATCCGACCCGACTCAGGATGCTGATGATGCTGCGTCTCGAGGGGCCGGCGACCGCCACGCAGCTGGCACAGCAGCTGAAGCTCAACACGGGTGCCACGTCGTACCACCTGCGTCAGCTCGCCGAGCACGGCTTCATCGTCGAGGACGCCGAGCGCGGCGACGCCCGCGACCGTTGGTGGAGGGCCGCCCACCAGAGCACGCGCGCCAACCTGTCCGACCGGCGCGACGACCCCGACGCCGAGAGTGCGGAGGCCTACCTGCGGACGGTGGCGCTGATGTACACCGAGATGCTGATGCAGGCCGTGGCCGAGCGACGCTACCTGCCCGCGCCCTGGCAGCGGGCGAGCACCACCAGCGACTGGCACCTCACCCTGACGCCGGATCGCGCCGAGGAGCTGGTCGACGCCCTGGCCGCGGTGATCGAGCAGTGGTCGGAGGACGAGGACGAGCCCGGAGGCGAGGGTGTCGGCACCTTCGTCGTCAACCTGAACGCCTTCCCGAGGCCGGGCACGGTGGTGCTGGAAGGCGACGACCGATGAGCGGCCGGCGCGTGCCCCTCTACGGGTGGCTGACCGCCGAGGGGATCTCGCTGCTCGGCACCAGGGTCTCGATGATCGCGATCCCCTGGCTGGTCCTGGTGACCACCGGCTCGGCCACCCGCACCGGCCTGGTCTCGGTCGCCGAGCTGACGCCGTTGGTGGTGTTCAAGGCGACGGGTGGGCCTCTGGTCGACCGCGTGGGCCCGCGTCGGATGGCGATCACCGCGGACCTCCTGTCGATGGTCGCGGTGGGCCTGATCCCCTTGCTGTCCAGGGCGGACGCGCTCACCTTCCCGATGCTGCTCCTCCTCGTCGCGGTCGGCGGCTCGCTCCGCGGGCCCGGCGACGCGGCCGTCGGGGCGATGATCCCCGGCCTGGTCGCGAGCGCCGGGGTCCCACTCGAGCGCGCGACCGGGCTGAGCTCGGC
>JBAUWD010000011.1:0-11978 GCA_049583575.1 Nocardioides sp. | reverse complement strand
GGGTCTCGCTGCGCAGGTCGTGGGCCCGCTCGGCGGAGCGGGCCACGAGCACCAGCTCGTCGCCCCGCTCGACCAGGCGCTCGGCCAGGACGGCGCCGATGCCGGAGCCGGCGCCGGTCACGAGGTGGGTGGCCATCAGCGGGTGAAGACCACCTTCCCGAACAGCTCACCGCGCTGCATCGCCGCGAAGCCCTCACGGGCGTCGGCCATGGGCAGCGTGCGGTCGATCAGGGGCTTCGCGCCGGTGGCGTCGAGGAAGCTCACCAACTGCGCCAGCTCGTTGCGGGTGCCCATCGTCGACCCGATCACCCGGAGCTGCAGGAAGAACACCCGGGTCAGCTCGGCGTTGTCGGGCTGCGGCCCGCTCGTCGTACCGCTGATGACGACCGTGCCGCCGGGTCGCAGGGACTTGATGGAGTGCGACCAGGTGGCCCGCCCCACGGTCTCCATGACGGCGTCGACCCGCTGGGGCAGCCGGGCGCCGGACTCGAAGACCTGGTGCGCGCCGATCTCGAGGGCCCGGGCCCGCTTGGCCTCGTCACGGCTGGTCGCCAGCACCTGGAGCCCGCCGGCCCTGGCCAGCGTGATCAGGGCGGTGGCGACGCCGCCACCGGCGCCCTGGACGAGCACGGTCTGACCGGGCCGCAGCCCGCCCTGCACGAAGAGCATCCGATACGCCGTGAGCCAGGCCGTCGGGAGGCAGGCGGCCTCCTCGAACGACAGCGACGACGGCTTCGGTACGACGTTCGCGCGCGGTACCGCGACCCGGTCGGCGAAGGTGCCCTGGAAGCGCTCGGACAGCAACGACCGTCGCGGGTCCTCGGTCTCGTCGCCACGCCACTCGGGGTCGCTGACCACCGCGTGGACCAGCACCTCGTTGCCCTCCTCGTCGACCCCGGCCGCGTCGCAGCCGAGGATCATCGGCAGTGCCTCCTCGCGGAGGCCGACGCCCCGCAACGACCAGAGGTCGTGGTGGTTGAGTGACGAGGCCCGCACCGCGACGGTCGTCCATCCGGCGGGGACCTCGGGGTCGGGACGCTCGCCGACCACCAGGCCGCCGAGCGGGTCGTCGGTCGAGAACGAGTCGGCGTACACGGCGAACATGACTCGACCCTAGCGAGCCCATGGAGCCCCCGACCCGCCCCCCGACGCCGAGTTGTCACGTGACGACTCGGCGCGAATCCGACGCCTCTTTGCGCCGACTCGGCGCGAATCCGATGCCTCTTTGCGCCGACTCGGCGTAGATCCGATGCCCCTTTGCGCCGACTCGGCGTCAGAGGCGCGCGACTCCGTCCGCCCGGGCCGCAGCCGCGACCGCCGCGCGGACGGCCGGACCGACCCGGGGGTCGAAGGGGGACGGGACGATGAGGTCCGCGGCCAGGTCGTCTCCGACCAGACCGGCCAGCGCCTGGGACGCTGCGAGCTTCATGCCCTCGGTGATCGCGGTCGCGTGCACCTCGAACGCACCCGCGAAGATGCCAGGGAAGGCGAGCACGTTGTTGATCTGGTTGGGATAGTCCGACCGGCCGGTCGCGACGACGCGGGCGTGCCGGTGGGCGACCTCGGGCAGCACCTCGGGGGTCGGGTTGGCGAGTCCGAAGATCACCGCCTCGGGCGCCATGGTGGCCACGATCTCCTCGGGCACCGTGCCGCCGGAGACGCCGATGAAGACGTCCGCGCCGACCATCACGTCCGCGAGCGAGCCGTGGCGGTCGTGACGGTCGCCGGTGTCCGCAGCGAGCGCCTTCTTGACCGGCGTCAGGTCCGCACGCCGGGAGTTCAGCACGCCTCTGCGGTCGACCACCGCGATGTCCGTGACGCCCGCCTCGAGCAGGATCCTGGCCACCGCGACGCCGGCGGCACCGGCACCGGAGATCACGACCCGCGCGGTGGCCGGCGTCCGTCCGGTGAGCCGCAGCGCGTTGGTCAGGGCCGCGAGCGCCACCACGGCGGTGCCGTGCTGGTCGTCGTGGAAGACCGGGATGTCGAGCATCGCCTTGAGCCGGTCCTCGATCTCGAAGCAGCGGGGCGCCGAGATGTCCTCGAGGTTGATCCCGCCGAAGCTGGGTGCCAGCCGCGCCACTGTGGCGATGATCTCCTCGACGTCGGTGGTGGCCAGGCAGATCGGCACGGCGTCCACGCCCCCGAACTGCTTGAACAGCACCGCCTTGCCCTCCATCACCGGCATCGCCGCGGCGGGACCGATGTCACCGAGACCCAGCACGGCCGTACCGTCGGTGACGACCGCGACCGTGTGCGGGACCCACGTGTAGTGCCGCGTCATCGTGGAGTCCGCAGCGATCGCCTCGCAGACCCGGGCCACGCCGGGCGTGTACGCGAGCGACAACCCGTCCCGATCGGTCAGCGGGACCGTCGAGCGCACCTCCATCTTGCCGTCGACGTGGAGGTCGAAGACGGGGTCACCGGCGAACGGGTGCCCCCCGGAGCCGGCATCGGAGGCTGCCACGACGCCACTGTGGCACAGCCCGTACGACGCCCGGCACGTCCGGTCGTTCGTGGACACCCCCGGGTGACCCGCCCCTCACAGCCGCCGGCCGAGCGCGGGCCGCGGCCAGGCTCGGGCCACCACCACGGCCACCACGTCGCGCGCGGGCACCGGGCCGCGGTGTCGGGAGTCCACCCCCTCGTCGGTGTTGTCGCTCACGAGCCACCAGGCGGGCTCACCGGACCGGCTCGGTCGCCGACCGGAGGCGCGCTTGACGACCAGCGTGCCGTCGGCGAAGCGGGCCAGGACGAGACGACCGTCCCGGACCTCTGCGCCGTACCGGACGAGCAGCCGGTCGCCGGGGGCCAACGTCGGCCGCATCGACTCGCCGGCGACCCGCGCCAGCCCGAATGCACGGCGCTGGGGAGGGTACGAACCCTCGCCCCGGGGTGGTCTCGGCACGCGGAGTAGTGTCCCAGTCGAGCACCCCTACACCAGACGAGAGGACCCCGATGTTCGCGAAGCTGTTCGCTCCCACCGTCGACGTCTCGGCGCACTGCGACCTGCCGTGCGGCGTCTACGACCCCGCCCAGGCGCGGATCGAGGCGGAGTCGATCAAGGCGATCATCGCCAAGGTGGCCGACAACGACGACCCCGACTTCCGTACCCGCGCCATCCTGATCAAGGAGGAGCGCTCGGAGCTGGTCAAGCACCACCTGTGGGTGCTGTGGACCGACTACTTCAAGCCTCCGCACTTCGAGAAGTACCCCCAGCTCCACACGCTCGTGAACGAGGCCACCAAGCTGGCCGGCGCCGCCGGCACCAAGGGCGAGCTGGACGCCGGCAAGGCCGACGAGCTGCTGGCCAAGATCGATGAGATCGCCGAGATCTTCTGGGAGACCAAGAAGGCCTGAGCTCCGCCACCGGCCGCTGGCCGGCACGCCTTCAGCGGTCACGGTCGAGGATGGAGTGGGGACCAGGTAGTCGTGGCTCCTGGTCGGGGACACCGGTACGCCGCCCAACCGGCCGGAGCCAGCGGGACGGCCCCACCCGGACCGCTCGGGCCGAATGGACCTCAAACCCACCCCCCGGCTGAGTTGGAAGTCACCACCTGCGAACCTACCCGCCCGGAGCCGCATCCAGCGATTCCCCGGCTCTCCGGGCTTCCGGGTCCTGCCCACCCGTCCCAGGTGCACGGGCGATCGGACAAGACGGCTCCCTCGCCGTCGACCGGCCTCGCCGGATCGGGGGTAGATTCGTCGGTGATGGACAGCGGTCGTCGTGCGGGCCCCATGGCGTACAACTGATGGGCCGGTGAGGTCGGTGGACGACACGGAGTCCGTGGCAGACGTGGGTGTGTCCTGGCCCGCGGGGCCCGCGGCCGAGCGCGTGGCGGCGTTGTGTGCCTCGTGCATCCCGGGTGCCGGAGTGGATGGCGGTGGTGTCTCGGTGATGACGTCGGCGGGTACCGCAGTAGCGGTCCACGCCAGCGACCAGACCTCGGCGGCCATCGAGGAGCTTCAGCTCACGCTCGGGGAAGGCCCTTGTGTTGATGCGAACGCCTACGGCCGGCCGGTGCTGGTGGCCGACTTGGCAAACCGCGCTGAGGGCGTCGCCGGCCGGTGGCCGCTCTTCCACGACGAGGCCTCACGCATGGGTGTCCGCGCGGTGTTCGCCTTCCCGATCAGAATCGGTGTCATCGGATTCGGCACGCTGGACCTCTTTCGCCTGAGCGAGGGACCCCTCGACGACACTCAGCTCGCGCATGCTCTGCGGGTCGTCGACGCGTTGGCCCAGGCCCTGCTGGACTACGACACGCAGCAGGACGGAGACGACCTCCTCAGCCCGCAGATGGTCGTGCACCAGGCGGCGGGGATGGTGATGGTCCAGATGGACTCCAGCATCGAGCAGGCGATGCTGCGGCTGCGTGCCACCGCCTACGCCGAAGGCATCTCGATCAATCTCCTCGCCGCCCATGTCGTGAGCGGTCGCCGAACTCTTCAGTAGTAGTCAACAGGGAGCAGTCATGACCCCAGAGCCGACACCGATCACCACGAGTGATGCCACGCGGAACGCGATCTTGGCCGAGACGTTCGTGGCGCTCGCCGACACGCTCGTCGACGACTACGACGTGGTCGAGGTCCTGAACAATCTGGTGCACAGGTGCGTCGAGGTGCTGGACGCCAGCGAGGCCGGGCTGCTGCTCACCGATCAGCGCGGGAGTCTGCAGCTGATCGCGTCATCGAGCGAGCCGATGCGCCTCCTCGAGCTCTTTCAGCTGCAGGCCGAGGAAGGACCCTGCGTCGACACCGTCCATACCGGCCAACCGGTGATCGTGCCCGACCTGGCGACCGCACAGGACCGCTGGCCCCGGTTCACCGAAGCCGCCCTGAGAGCGGGCTTCAGGTCAGTGCACGCGGTCCCGCTCCGGCTACGCAACGAGACGATCGGTGGACTGAACCTCTTCAGCGACGTCACCATCACACTCAACGACTCCGACCAGCGGATCGCCCAGGCCCTCGCGGACGTCGCCACCATCGGCATCCTGCAACAGCGCTCGATCCACCGGTCGTCCCTGTTGGCCGAACAGCTCCAGACGGCGCTGACCTCCCGAGTCGTCATCGAGCAGGCCAAGGGGGTGCTCGTCGGCCAGACCGCCGCCAGCCTCGATGAAGCATTCGCGGCCCTGCGGACCTACGCCCGCGACCACCACCTCAAGCTCGCGGAGGTCGCCATGTCCGTGGTACGCCGAGAGCTCCCCACCAGCGCGCTGCAATCCCACGGGGAGTGAGAATGGCCAACACATCATCGCGGCGCCTGACCGACGCCGCTTCGCTCCCTGGGTAGACAGGTTCTGCTCGGGCTGAGGACGAGATCGACCCTCACGTGGCACCGGTGCCTGCGGGGCAGCCTGGCGGTGTGTCCGGAGATATGGTTCCCAGGGAGCACGTCACAGCCCAGACCCCGCCACGACATCCCGGTCGATGATGAGCGCCCGAGGGGCGGCGATGGAGCAGGTGACACTGTGGTCACACGAAACGGTTCTCACGGCCGGCGCGCGCAGTGCGGCCAAGGCCCGCAACTTCGTGGTACACCAGCTCGTGGAACACAGGCTGCTGTACTTGGTGGACGATGTCCGGTTGGTGGCAAGCGAGCTGGCCACGAACGCCGTGATGCGTGCGCAGTCCCACTTCACCGTGATCCTCGAAGGACGCGAGAACTCGGTGCTGTTGATCGTGCGGGACGGGCCGCCTATCGCGTCTGCACCGTCGCCGGAACCTTCTCACGGCATGGGCATGGCAGGGCGCGGCCTCCTGATCGTGAACATCTTGAGCCAGGCCTGGGGCGTCGCTGGCCGGGACGGCATCGACAACTCGGTGTGGGCGTCCTTCCAGACCCGGACGCGGCCGGTTGACAGCCCACGCGAAGCCGCTCGCGGCCTCGCCAGATCGCGGCTGGCCATGGGGCCCGATGGTCGTCCGCGTGATCGGTGACCGAATCGGCCGATGGACGCAACCGAGACCTGCCGCTGCTGACCCCCGCCCGCAGCCGGTGGCGACCCCACCCACACCAGGCCTGTCAGAGCCCGGTGGACGATCCGACGCCGGGTCTGGTGTGCGTTGGCAGCCCGGGAACCCCCCGTACCGGGTCAGCGTCCCGTGGATGGTCCGGGACTTGGCGGGGCGCGACTCATGATGATCCCCGCGCCATATGAGAGTGCGGCCGCGCAAGAGCGAATGTGCCCGACGGACCCCCCCGATGTCCGCCGGGCACATCCACGTATGAGGGTGACGAGCGACAGCCGGCAGGCAGCTGGGAACCCCGATGGGCTGAGCGTTCGACACTCGCTACCAGGGTCCGGGGCAGCACCGAGAGGTGGCCGACCACCCACGCTACGGCACGACGTGCCCACCCGCAATCATGGGATCGCAAGCCTCGGCAGCCCATCCCCGGGCGCGTGTGGACCACTGCCTGCTCGTCCTGCTTGACGATCTCGATCGCCACCGAGAGGGACAGGAGTACGAGGGCGACGACGGCCCGCCGGGACAGCTTCCAGGGTGCTCATGGAGCATGCTCCGATCAGATTGCGTGCGAACGCTGCCGCGCCGGCGTGAGCGGCGGTACGACGTCACGAGTTGTCTTCGACGATCGGGGCGGTCGACCACGACGAGCGGGAGCTCGTGACCGCCCTCCGCACCAGATGAACGACATCGACACCCGCAGCGAAGGCCCGCGCCACCCCGCGGGCCCTCGTCGCATTTCCCGGCGGCGCGGTGGCCCGCCGCTTAGGGTGGCTTGACGCGTCCACCCGAGATCGGAAGGCACTCGATGGATCTCCACGCTCCCACGAAGGCCGACGTCCTCCTGCGTGTGCCCGCAGACAGTGCCTACGTCTCGGTCCTGCGGACCATGACCGCCGGTCTCGCGGCCCGTCTGGACTTCACGGTCGACGACATCGAGGACCTCCGCATCGCGGTGGGCGAGGCCTGTGCCCTGGTGCTGCCGCAGGCCACGGCGGGCGGCGACCTGGAGGCGGAGTTCCGGCTGACCCCGGGCACGCTGACCGTGACGGTCGGCGTGCGGGCGGAGCATCCACGCGCTCCCGACTACGACAGCTTCGCCTGGCAGGTGCTGAGCACGCTGACCACCGCGGCGTATGCCGCGAGTGACCCGGCCAGGGTCGAGATCACCTTCTCCACGGAGTCGAGCGTCCCCGTGACCGGCGGCCGACCGGGGGCCGACGACTGAGATGACGGACGACACGCCCGGGGACTCGGGGTCCCGCGGGTCGGACGAGAGGCTCGAGGGAGCCCGACGACGCAACACACAGCTGTTCGGTGTGTTCCGGGACCGGACCGCGACCGAGGCGACGCGCCTCGCGGCACGCGAGGGGCTGGTCACGCTGCACCTCCCGCTCGTGGAGCACTGTGCGCGTCGCTTCCGCAACCGCGGCGAGCCCTTCGAGGACCTCGTGCAGGTCGGGACGATCGGGCTGATCAAGTCCATCGACCGCTTCGACCTCGGCCGCGGCGTCGAGTTCTCGACGTACGCGACACCGACGATCATCGGCGAGATCAAGCGCTACTTCAGGGACAAGGGCTGGGCGATCCGCGTGCCCCGCCGTCTGCAGGAGCTGCGGATGCAGATCGGCACCACCACCGGCGAGCTCACCCAGACGCTGGGTCGCTCCCCCACGCCGCGCGAGCTGGCCGACGCGATCGGCTGCACGGTGGAGGACATCGTCGAGGGGCTCGAGTCGAGCAACGCCTACTCGACCCTGAGTCTCGACGCCACCGACGACAACGGCGAGGACGGCAGCCTCTCGATGCTCGAGATGATGGGCCTCGACGACGAGGAGCTCGAGCAGGTCGAGATCCGGGAGTCGCTCAAGCCGCTGCTGGAGGCGCTGCCGGCGCGGGAGAAGCGCATCCTGCTGCTGCGGTTCTTCAGGAACAAGACGCAGTCGGAGATCGCCGCCGAGATCGGGGTCAGCCAGATGCACGTCTCGCGGCTGCTCGGCCGGACGCTCGACCAGCTCCGGGCCTCGCTGCGGGACAACGCCTAGGGACCCTCGCGGGGCCCCTGGTCGGCCAGGGCGTCGATGCTCGCGGGGTGCAGCAGGCCGGCGAGCACGAGCCCCGCCACGAGGGCGAGACCCACGGACACCCAGGTGGTCGCACCACCGAGGAAGCTCCAGGCGAGGCCGAGGAACATCACCTGGGCGACCATCACCGGACCGCGCGCCCACGGCCTGCCCCGCACCACCAGCCACGCGCACCCCATGAGCACCAGCCCGAGGAACGCGAAGAACAACGACGTGGTCACGCCCATGGCGGCCCGGTCGGCATGGACATGGGCGGCCTCGAGCACGCCGTACGCGAGCAGGAGGAGGCCCTCGACGGCCACCAGGCTCGCCGCGACCACCAGCGGCGGGGGCGCAGTGGCTCCCTGGACGTCCTCGGGCACCGGTCCAGCCTACGAGGCTCCTCCGCGCCTGTGACAAAACTGACCGGCGTCAGGGGTTGTCTCGCAACGGTTTCCTTGCCACTGTGGGAGGCGCGCTCGTGAATCCATTCACATCAGCGCGCCCTGACGTTGTGCCCCCCTTCGAAAGTGAGTTCTGCAAAGCCATGGATTGGCGCGACCGCTCTGCCTGCCTCGACGAGGACCCAGAGCTGTTCTTCCCCATCGGCAACACCGGACCGGCCATCCTCCAGATCGAGGAGGCCAAGCAGGTGTGCCGACGCTGTGAGGTGCGCGAGCAGTGTCTCGCATGGGCGCTGGAGGCGGGCCAGGACCACGGCGTGTGGGGCGGTCTGAGCGAGGACGAGCGCCGCGCGCTGAAGCGCCGCAGCTCTCGCGCCCGCGTGCGCACGGCCTGAGTCACTCGAGGGGTACGTCGACCACGGCCCGCGCGCCGCGCTCCGGCCCCGGTCGCAGCTCCAGCAGACCGCCGAGCTCCGACTCCACCAGGGTCCGCACGATCGAGAGGCCGAGGTTCACCGACGTCTCGAGGTCGAAGTCCGGGGGCAGGCCGACCCCGTCGTCGTCGACCGTCACCCGCAGCCGCCCGGCCAGGCGCTCCGGCTCGACCACGATCGCCCCCTCGCCGGCGTCGCCCGGGTAGCCGTGCTCCACGGCGTTCTGCAGCAGCTCGGTCAGCACCATGGCCAACGCTGTGGCGGTCTCGTTCGGCAGCAGCCCGAACGACCCCTCCCGTCGTACGACGAGACGGTCGCCGCGGGCGCCGACGTCGGTGACCATCGCCCCGAGCCGGTCGGCGATCTCGTCGAACCCGACCTCGTCCAGCACCTCCTGGCTCAGGGTCTCGTGCACGATCGCGATCGTGCCGACCCGGCGTACCGCCTCCTCCAGCGCCAGCTTCGCCTCCGGCGACGCGATGCGCCGAGCCTGGAGCCGGAGCAGGGCGGCGACGGTCTGCAGGTTGTTCTTCACCCGGTGGTGGATCTCGCGGATGGTGGCGTCCTTGGTCATCAGCTCGCGGTCTCTGCGGCGCAGGTCGGTGACGTCGCGCACCAGCACGAGAGCCCCGATGTGGCGGCCGCCCGCACGCACCGGGATCGACCGCACGATCAGCGACACCTGCTTCCCCCCGATCTCGGTGTCGCGGTGCACGCGTCCCCCCAGCACGGCACTGAGAGTCTCCTCGTCGGGTCGGCGGCGCGGGGGGACCAGCTCTCGGGTCAGCTCGGCCAGCACGTGGCCGTCCAGGTCGCCGGACCAGCCGAGCCGGCGGTAGACCGACAGCGCGTTGGGGCTGGCATAGGTCACGCGCCCGCGGGCGTCCACCCGGACGAACCCGTCTCCGACCCGGGGCGAGTCGGCGTGGTCGCTGCGCTGGCCCCTCCGCGGGAAGTCGCCCGAGGCGATCATCGCGGTCAGCTCGGCGGCGCTCTGGAGGTAGGACAGCTCCAAGCGGCTCGGGGTGCGGATGCCGAGCAGGTTGGTGTTGCGGGTGATCACCGCGATCACCCGCCCGGCGCGAGGCACCGGGATCGTCTCGACCCGCACGGGGACGTCGTCGCGCCACTCCGGGTCACCCTCGCGCACCAGCCGGGCATCGGCGTACGCACGGTCGAGCATCGGCCGCTTGCCCGCCGGTACGAAGGTGCCCACGACGTCGTCGACGTACGCCGTCGGTCCGGTCGTCGGTCGCATCTGTGCAGCGGCCCAGAACCCCTGGCCGACGCGGTCCGGCAGCCACAGCACCAGGTCGGCGAAGGCGAGGTCCGCGATGATCTGCCAGTCGGCCGTGAGCAGCTGCAGCATGCCCACGTCGGCCTCGTCGAGGTCGGTGTGGCTGTGGACCAGCTCCAGCAGGGTCGGCACCGCCCCAGCGTAGGGCTGGGGCTCCTGGGCACCCCCGCGCGAGTCGCCGGGTGGCTGGCAGGATGGGCGGCATGTCGACGGCGTACTGGCACCAGGTCCGGTCCGCCGAGATGGCGGTCCCGACCGACCGGCCGCTGCCCGACCTCACGGCCGAGCTGACCACGATGCTGGGGTCCACCGACCCCACCGAGCGCGACGAGATCGCCTACCCGATCCTGGCCAGCTGGGTGACCGCGGGGGTGTACGACGACCTGCTGGCGGGGCTCGGGGACGGCATGGCCGCGGGGCTGACCCGGGGCCTGGGCGAGACCGGGACGGACTCGGTGTTCCGCCGCAGCTTCTCGGCCCTGGTGCTCGCCGAGTGCGTCGCCCGTGACAACTCCCAGGGCCTCCTGCCGGCCGCGAAGATCCTCGAGTGGGGCGACCGGATCAGCGGTTGGCTGGTGCGCGAGCGCGACGTCCGCGGCTTCGTCCCCGGCCGCGGCTGGGCCCATGCGATCGCCCACGGCGCCGACGCGATCGGGGTGCTCGCCGAGTCGCCGCACCTCGGCCTGAACGAGCTGACCGTGCTGCTCGACGTGGTCGCCGACCGGGTGCTCGCCGAGACCCCGACGCCCTGGACCAGTGGCGAGCCGGATCGCCTGGCCAGGGCCACGATGACGGTGCTGCGACGGCGGCTCGTCCCGCTGCGCATCATCGAGCCCTGGCTCGCGCGGGTCACCGCCGCGGCGACCGCCACGGGGCCGGCCGACCGTGACCCCTATCTCACCACGGCCAACCCCGAGGCCTTCCTCCGCGCCCTGCACCTCCAGGTGCAGCTCGCGCCCGAGCCGATCGACGTTCGCGCCGATCTGCTGCTCACGATCGTCGACGCCCTGCGCACGACCAACGCGGTGTATCTCACCCGCACGTGACCGGTCGGTAACCTGCCTCCATGACCGCAGCCGAGTCCGCACCCGAGACCACCGAGACCACCGGCCACGCCGGAGAGCTGGCCGTCGCCGTGGCCAGGGCCCACGGGGTCGAGACGATGTTCACGCTGTCGGGCGCCCACGTCTTCCCGATGTACGACGGAGCGGTGAGGGCCGACCCGCCGATGCGGATCCTCGACGTGCGGCACGAGCAGACCGCGGCGTTCGCGGCCGAGGCCACGGGCAAGCTGACCCGGGTACCGGGGCTGGCGGTCGTGACCGCCGGCCCGGGGGTGACCAACGCCGTCAGCGCGATCGCCCAGGCGCAGTTCGCCGGGTCGCCGATGGTCGTGGTCGGCGGCCGGGCGCCGGAGAGCCGCTGGGGCAGCGGCAGCCTCCAGGAGCTCGACCAGCCGCCGATCGTCTCCACGATCACCAAGCTGGCCCGCACGATCCCGACCGCGGCCGAGGTCGCCGACGGTTTCGACGACGCCTTCCGCACCGCCGGCTCGGCGCACCGCGGCCCGGTGTTCGTCGACGTACCGATGGACGAGTTCTTCAACACCGCCACGGTCACCCTCCCCATCGGCGCCCGTCTCGACGGCGCCCAGCCCGACACCGACGCGATCGACCGGATCGCCCGGCTGCTGGCCGACGCCGAGCGGCCGGTGCTGATCCTCGGCACCGACGTCTGGGCCGACGGTGCCGAGCAGCAGGCCCTCGAGCTCGTCGAGAGCGCCGGGCTGCCCACGATCACCAACGGCATGGGG
>JBAUWD010000010.1:0-5203 GCA_049583575.1 Nocardioides sp. | reverse complement strand
CACCCGGCGCCACCGAGCCTGCCGGGTGGGTGCCCGCCGAGGTGGCCGGCACGTCGCTGGCGTGGTTCCACAGCGCAGCGGCGAGCTGGGACCGGGCGGAGTTGGCGGTGCACACGAACACGACGCGTGGCGCAGTGAGGTCGGTGCGGTAGGAGTCCGGCAACAGGTCGTGCAGCCGCTCGTGGTCGAGCTGCAGGTAGGTACGACGCCGGTCGGCCTCCGAGCGGTGCCTCACGATCAGGGCCGCGCGCTCGAGGGTGCGCAGGTGGTGGGCGAGCAGGTTCGAGGCCATTCCCAGCTCGCGTCGAAGGTCGCTGGGCGAGGCGTCGCCGAGGCTGAGCGCGTCGACGATCCGGAGCCGGCCCGGGTCAGCCAGTGCGGCGTGGAGCCGCACCCGGCGTGCCACCGCGCCGGCGGAGTCGGCAATTGCCTCAGCATCCATTGACGCAATGATGGTTGAGCGAATCCGCCACGTCAACCCTCGGCCGGCTGGTCGACCAGAGTCCACCCACCTTGCCGTCGTACCCGGGCGGGGTCACCAGGGGCCCGCTCGCCTCCCACGGGTCTACTGCGAGTCGGGTTGGAGCCGCCGGGCCGCGGCGTCGATCATCTGGTCCATCGGGCGCTGTGGGGGCTGACCGACGTCGGCAGGGAGCCGCCTCATCGAGGTGAGCAGCAGCAGTCGCTTCCCGACCCGCGCGATGCCGGTCTCCAGCCAGTAGTCGGTCTGCGAGGCGCCGGGTCCGTACTCCGCGACGTACACCCGACCCTCGCCCGCCACCGACAGCTGCGCCGTGCGTCGGCTCAGGGAGAGGCGCGGGACCGTCGGACCGGGGGTGAACTCCCGGCAGTTCGTCACCACGTCGGCGCTGTAGGCGTCGTACGCCGCCGCGGCACTCGCCGTGTCGGGGAACTCGGCCACCGCGGCAGTCATCCACGTGTCCAACACGACCTCGGCGTCGGCGCTCCGGCCGTCGAAGTCCCTGCGGAAGACCGCCGTGGCGCCGTGGTCGGCGAGACCCTGGGTGAAGCACGGGCTCGGCGAGTCCTGTCCGTCGCCCGGGTGGGTGTCGCGAGTGGCCCACCAGAGGTCGCTCGAGACACCCATCACCGTCTCCTGCTCGGTGATCAGGTTGGCCTCGCTCAGGGGCGCACCGGCGACCGGACTCGGGTCGATCTGCCCGGACTCGCAGCCGTGGGCCGCGAAGACGCACATGTCGGCGACCAGGGCACGTGACTCGCCCGTCACCGTCGCGACCTGCTGGGCGACGCCCTGGAGGTTCGACTCGACGTCGAGCCGGGTGCCGGAGACCGCGTTGCCGACGCGGACGAGCTGGAACACGCTCGCCTGACCGATCCCGCCGTCGGCGTACGCATCGGTCCAGGTGAGCGCCTGGTCAGCCCCGGTGTCCTCGCCGGAGAACGTCCGATGCACGGTCTCGGCCTTCTTGGCGGGCAACGCCGTGTCCGTGGTCGGCTCGCTCGGGCAGGCGTCGAGCCGCTGTCGCACGCTGTCCAGCGCGGCCGCGGCTTGGCTCTCGCTCCCGAAGAGGAGCAGCTCCCGGTCTTGCGACGGGCCGCTCTCCACCCCGGGCACCTCGGCAGCGAGCCGGTCGATCGACTCCGCGGGCCACACCTGCCGAGCACAGAGGCTCAGGTCGCCCAGACCGGGCCCGTCTCGGGAGACGGAGACCTGCCCGTCGGCGAGCGCCGAGGTGTCGATGCCCGCGGTGAGCGGGAAGTCGGCCGGAATCTCGGTGAGCCACGGCCGGGGATGCTGCGTCCGGTCGATGCCGCTGGGGGAGGGAGCCGGTTCGAGTTCGTGAGCGCCGCGCCGGGCGTCGAGTATGGCGAGCGGGGTCGCGACCAGCGCGACCACCGCGGCAGCGCCCACGCCGGCCAGGAGTCGGTGGCGTCGGCGCAGCCGGACGCCGCGGCGACGGATCTCGCTGGGCGGCAGCGGGTCCACCGGGCCCTCGGGGTCGAAGTTGGAGAGCACATCGATCGGGTCACGCACGGCTCACGCCTCCTTCGAGTTCGGTGGTGCCGGTCTCGTCGTCGAGCAGGGCAGCGAGCGCGGCCCGCCCTCGGCTGAGCCGGGCCTTGATCGTCCCTTCGGGGACGCCGACTTCTGCGGCGACCTGGCGGACGGGGAGGTCAGCGAGGTAGTGCAGCACGAGCGCCTGTCGCTGGGTCACCGGAATCTGCTTGAGCGCCGCGACGAGAGCCACGTGGGACTCGCTGGGCGCGACCGCCTCCGTCGGTGGCGCGACCGCCCGGTCCCGGGGCCGTCGTCCGCGCACGACGTACCGCCAGCGGCTCACCGCGAGGCGGTACGCCGTCGTGCGCACCCAGGCCTCCGGGTGCTCAGCTCGCTCCAGCCCGCGCCGGTGCGCCCAGGCCCTGGCGAATGCCTCTTGGACGCACTCGGTGGCCTCATCGCGGTCACCGATCATCGCGTGGATCTGGTTGGTCAGCCGGCGGAACGAGGCGGTGTAGAACTCGTCGAACTGACGCTCGTCCATCGGCCCGGCCTCCCGTGATCTGGTCCAGTGTCGGCCTCGCCGGCCGCGGAGTCGCCATGGATACGCCGCGTGCTGGCAAATGGTTGCCTCCGGGGCACCGGAATCTCATCGAGCCGGTGGGCGGCGGCTGCGAGCGGCCGGCGTGGGTCTTCGGGATCCAGCACCCGCTGCAGGCACGCAGCCGTTGAGCCGCGGTGGAGCCGCCTGTCGGAATCGAACCGACGACCTATTCATTACGAGCGGCCCGCCGGCGCCGTTGGTTGCAACCGGTGAGCGTGGATGACGCCCGAACGTGACTGGCCGGAGCACACGGATCTCGAGCTCGGGGGCCGCCGGGGGGCCGCGCCGTGTCCCCGGCTGGTGGCCGGACGGAGCTCTCAGCCCTGGTCCGACTCGTGATCTCCGGGCCCCAAAGCTGCCTCCCAGTCCTGGCCACCGCTGAACACGCCCAGGACGTTGACGTCACCGGAGGACTCGTCGACCACGTAGGCCACGAGCGTCCTTCGACGGAACACGGTCGTGCGTATGCCCGGGCGGATGTCCTCGCGTGACGGCCCGCCAAAGGAAACGCGACGATGCCGTCGATGTTGTCCAGAAGAGCGGCGACGAAGTCACGCGCGGTCTGAGCCGACCCTTTGGCCGTGATCCACTCGTCGAGGTCGTCGAGCTGTTGAGCTGCTTCCGGGGTGTAGTAGATCCGGCCCGTCATGGACGGGCGGCCCACTTGTCCTCGAGGCGCCCGCGCACCTCAGCTGCGGAGACTGCCCGTGACGGGTCCGCCTTCAACGCGTCGTACGCGGCGGCGGCGGTGTGCAACCAGTCCTCCGCGGTTCCTTCGAGGTCGTCGCCGGCAACCACCGATCGGAGCAGGCGCATGGCCACGTCCTTGCGCACGTCAGGAGGCAAGGCCATCCCAGCCTCGTAGAACTCCGATGCGCTCAGTGACACATCAGCAGTCTACGACCCGACCTCGACGTGACCTGTTCACAACGATGAACACCGCCAGGATTCGGGGGACATTCGGTGAACACGGTCAGGGCGCCCTGCGTGCCACCTCAATGAATCCGCAGGTCACAGAGGTCTCCGGTGGAGCCGCCTGTCGGAATCGAACCGACGACCTATTCATTACGAGTGAATCGCTCTACCGACTGAGCTAAGGCGGCGCGCTGCCCGGCGTACGACGTGGGTCCGGGCAACGGCCGGAAGTATACGGACGGCGGTGCGGCGCGCGGGAATCGACGGACGACCGGGTCAGCAGGACGTGTTGTTCTTCGGTACGACGCCCGCGACGAGGTAGGACTCGACGGCGTCGTCGATGCAGGGGTTGCCCGTGTGGTAGCCGGTGTGGCCGTCGCCGTCGCGGCGCAACAGCACCCCGGAGTCGAGCTGGTGGGCGAGGTCGACGGCCCAGTGGAACGGCGTCGCGGGGTCGCGGGTGGTGCCGATGACCACGATGGGGGCGGCACCCTTGGCGTGGATCACCGGCACCGGCTGGTCGCTGCGCGGGGTGAAGCCGTGGCACGACGTCAGGCTCCACGCGAACACCTTGCCGAACACCGGCGACGCCTTCTCGAACGCGGGGAACTGTGCGGGCACCTTCGCGTAGGGGACCGACGACGGGTCGTCGAGACAGGAGATGGCGAAGAACGCCTCCATGGAGTTGTTCTGGAACGTGCCGTCGGCGTTGCGCGAAGCGTAGGCGTCCGCGAGCGTCATCAGCTGAGAGCCGTCGCCACCGAGCGCCGAACGCAGGGCGCTGCTCAGCAGGACCCAGTAGTTGCGGCTGTAGAGCGTCACGGCGATGCCGTAGAACGCGTCGCCCGCGGTGAGCTCCCGGCCCCCACCGGCGGGCAGCGGCTGCTGGGCGATGCGGTCGACCAGGGAGCTGACGGCTCGAAGGGCCTCGGGCACGGTCTTGCCGAGGAAGCAGCCGCCGGAGGAGGCCACGCAGTTGGCGGCGTACGACTCCAGGGCCTGCTGGAAGCCCGCGGCCTGCTGGAGCGTCTGGGCACGGGTGCTCAGCGAGACGTCGACCGCGCCGTCGAGGACGAACCTGCCGACGCGCTGCGGGAAGAGCTGGGCGTACGTCGCGCCGAGCTTGGTGCCGTAGGAGGAGCCGAGGTAGTCGAGGGTCGGGTCGCCCAGCGCCGACCGGAGGATGTCGAGGTCGCGTGCGGACTCCACCGTCGAGATGTGGGAGGCGAGCGCGCCCGAGAGGCGGCTGCACCCGGTGGCCAGTGCCCGTTGGGAGGCCTTGAAGGTCGCCAGCTCGGCCGGCGTCGACGGCTCGGGGTCCTCGGCGAGGTACGCGTTGAGCTGCGCGTCGCTCAGGCAGTCGACGGGCGAGCTCTGGCCGGTGCCGCGTGGGTCGAAGCCGACGATGTCGAAGTGGTCGAGCAACGGCCGGCCGAACGCCTGAGCACCCAGCGCGGCGTACGACGTGCCGGGCTCGCCGGGCCCGCCGGGGTTGATCACCAGCGAGCCGATCCGCGACCCGGGATCGGCGGCCGGCACCTCGAGGACGGCCAGCCGGATCGTCGTACCGGACGGGTGGCGGTAGTCGAGCGGGACCGTCAGCTCGGCGCAGCGGTCGCCAGTGTCGCAGTCGGACCACGCGAGCTTCTGCCCGTAGTACGCCGCGAGCCCGGCGGGTGTCGGGGCGTCGGGTGACGCCGTGG
>JBAUWD010000009.1:0-5913 GCA_049583575.1 Nocardioides sp. | reverse complement strand
TCGCGACGCGACGTGACGCACGAGTCAGCCTCTCTCGGGTGAGACGGTCGCACGATGACCTGACACGGGCTAGCGTCAGGACATGGAGTCCGCCCGGGTCCGTGGTTGCGTCGTAGCGGCGCCCCGGTCGCCCGGGGCACCGAGACGACAAGCCGATGCCAGTCGCAGGCGAAGCGGTCCACGTAAGGCGATCCGGCACGGGGCTCCGGCTCCGAGCGGGGCGCCGATCACGGTGCGGCTTAGTCGTAAGTCCTGCCTCGCAGCCTCCGTCGTATGCGGAGACCTGTGGGAGAAGGGGAGTAGTGGCAGACGAGCCGCGAGACCCTCAGCAGGCGGGTGTGGGGAAGAAGACCAGGTCGGCCGGGCGGACTCCTGCCAACCGCAACCGCACAACAGGAGGTTTCCATGGACGTGGTGGTCACCGGACGGCACTGCGAGCTGTCGGAGCGCTTTCGAGACCATGTCGCCGACAAGCTCGGCCGACTCGAGAAGCACGACCACCGGATCATGCGGGTGCAGGTGGAGGTCGAGAACGAACGCAACCCACGGCAGGCCGACCGCGCCGTACGGATCGAGCTGACCGCCTTCTCCAAGGGCCCGGTGATCCGGGCGGAGGCCGCCGCCGTCGACAAGATGGGAGCCCTCGACCTCGCGGTCGACAAGATGGCCGCACAGATGCGTCGTGCCAACGACCGCAAGACGCGGTCGCACCGCAACCGGCCGTCGCCCGGTGAGCTCCCGACCGCGGCCGAGGCCGACGAGTCCGAGGACCACGTCACCGAGCGCAACGCCGGGCCGATCTCGGTCACCGGCGAGGGCCCCTTGGTCGTCCGCGAGAAGAGCCACGCCGCGCACCCCATGTCGCTCGACCAGGCGCTCTACGAGATGGAGCTGGTCGGACACGACTTCTACCTCTACGTCGACCAGGACAGCCACCGCCCCTCGGTGGTGTACCGCCGCCGGGGATACGACTACGGGGTCATCTCGCTCGAGGTCGAGAGCGCGGGCTGACCAGTCGTCCATGGCCCGATCGGGTCAGGCCGCGGGGGTTGGGCATCGCCCAATCGGCCCATACCGGCCCGGGTTCGTGACATGCTAGGAGCGTGTCTCTTCCACCTAGCGGTGAGTCGGAGCCGGTCCGCGTCATCATCGTCGACGACCAGGAGCTGTTCCGTCGCGGTCTGAAGATGCTGATGGCGGCCGAGCCCGGCCTCGACGTCGTCGGCGAGGCCGGCGACGGCGCGACCGGCATCGAGCTCGCCAGCCAGGTCGTGCCCGACGTGGTGCTCCTCGACGTGCGCATGCCCAAGATCTCGGGCATCGAGGCGTGCGTGGCCATCAAGGAGGCCGTGCCCGCCGCCAAGATCCTGATGCTGACGATGTCCGACGAGGAGTCCGACCTCTACGAGGCCGTCAAGAGCGGCGCCAGCGGCTACCTGCTCAAGGACTCCTCCATCGAGGAGGTCGCCCAGGCGATCCGCGTGGTGGCCGACGGCCAGTCCCTGATCAGCCCGTCGATGGCGGTCAAGCTCATCGACGAGTTCAAGCAGATGTCACAGCCCGATCGCGGGCCGGTCACCACGTTCCGGCTGACCGAGCGCGAGCTCGAGGTGCTGCGCCTGGTCGCCCAGGGCCTCAACAACAAGGACATCGCCAAGCGCCTGTTCATCAGCGAGAACACCGTGAAGAACCATGTCCGCAACCTCCTCGAGAAGCTGCAGCTGCACTCACGCATGGAGGCCGTGCTGTACGCCGTGCGCGAGAAGCTGGTCGAGCTGCCGTAGCCGGGGAGCGGCCGGACACCGTCCGGAGAGGTGCGCCGCGCTCTCCACTGTCCCCGGCCACCACTAGGTTCACCGCTGTGCGCTCGCTGTCCCAGGCCCAGGCCCGCCGGGTCGCTCTCGCCGCCCAGGGGTTCCTCGACCCTCCGCACGAGGCCCCGACCATGCGCACGCTCTCGCGCACCGTCGGGCGCACGGGCGTGCTCCAGGTGGACTCCGTCAACGTCCTCCAGCGGGCGCACTTCATGCCGCTCTACTCCCGCATGGGCCCCTACGACGTCGACCTCGTGCGCCGTGCCTCCGAGTCCGGCCCGCGCCGGCTGGTCGAGTACTGGGCGCACGTCCAGGCCCTGATGCCGGTCGAGCTGTGGCCGGTGATGCGACACCGCATGGCGCACTACCGCAACCAGCGGCACAAGTGGTGGGGCACCGTCGTCTCGGCGGAGCTCACCGCCGGTCTGCTCGCCGAGATCGCCGACCGCGGTGCGTCCACCGCACGCGACCTCGACGACGGGCTGCCCCGGTCGAAGGAGAACTGGGGGTGGAACTGGTCCGCCACCCGCCGTGCGCTCGACTACCTGTTCGTGGTCGGTGACGTCGCGATCGCCGGCCGCAACAACCAGTTCGAGATCCGCTACGACCTCCCCGAGCGGGTGATCCCGCGCGTCCACCTCGAGGCGCCCACCCCCAGCCCCGCTGAGGCCCACCGCGAGCTCGTCCGCCGCGCGGCCCGGTCGCACGGGGTCGCCACCGGGCGCGACCTCGCCGACTACTACCGCATGCGGCTCCAGCCGAAGCCGGGTACGGCGTCGGCGCAGACCGCGATCGACGAGCTCGTGGAGGAGGGAGAGCTGGTCCCGGTCACCGTCGAGGGGGTCCGGCGGCCGGCGTACCTCCACCGCGACGCGCGCCTCCCACGTCGCATCGGCGCCCGCGCCCTGCTCAGCCCCTTCGACCCCGTCGTCTGGGAGCGCGAGCGCACCGAGGCGCTCTTCGACTTCTTCTACCGGATCGAGATCTACACACCGGTCGAGAAGCGCGTCCACGGCTACTACGTCCTTCCGTTCCTCCTCGGCGACCGGATCGTCGGCCGGGTCGACCTCAAGGCCGAGCGGAGGTCGGGTCTCCTCCTGGTGCAGGGCGCCTACGCCGAGCCCGGCGCCCCTCCCGAGACCGCCGAGGAGCTGGCCGCCGAGCTGGCGCGCCTGGCCGGCTGGCTCGGTCTGCACACGGTGGTCGTCGCACCCCGCGGTGACCTCGCTCCGGCGCTCACCTCGGCGGTGGCGTCGGCCGCGGCCGGGTGAGCCGGCGAGGAATCGGTGCCGTTCTGAGCCCTGGGTAGAGTTGGGGCGTTCATCCGCCTTCGAGTCCGGGGAGCCTCACCCGTGCCTGCCATCATCGACAAGCTGCTTCGCATCGGCGAGGGCAAGATCCTGCGCCAGCTGGAGGCCGTGTCCCGGGCCGTCAACGCCATCGAGGACGACTTCGTCGCGATGACGGACGAAGAGCTGCGCGGCCAGACCGTGGAGTTCAAGGAGCGGCTGGCGGCCGGGGAGACCCTCGACGACCTGATGCCCGAGGCCTTCGCCACGGTGCGCGAGGCAGCCAAGCGCGTGATCGGCCAGCGCCACTACGACGTACAGATCATGGGCGGCGCGGCGCTCCACCTCGGCAACATCGCGGAGATGAAGACCGGTGAGGGCAAGACCCTGGTCGCCACCCTGCCGGCGTACCTGAACGCCCTCGAGGGCAAGGGCGTGCACATCGTCACGGTCAACGACTACCTCGCGAAGTACCACGCGGAGTGGATGGGCCGCATCCACCACTTCCTCGGCCTGACCACCGGCGTGATCCTGCCGTCGATGAAGCCCGACGAGCGGCGCGAGGCCTACGCCTGCGACGTCACCTACGGCACCAACAACGAGCTCGGCTTCGACTACCTCCGCGACAACATGGCCGGCTCGATCGACGAGTGCGTCCAGCGCACCCACCACTTCGCGATCGTCGACGAGGTCGACTCGATCCTCATCGACGAGGCCCGCACCCCGCTGATCATCAGCGGCCCCACCCAGGACGAGGTGCGGTGGTACGACGAGTTCGCCAAGGTGGCCGCCCGCCTCACCCGCGACGTCGACTACGAGGTCGACGAGAAGAAGCACACGATCTCGGTCCTCGAGCCCGGCATCACCAAGGTCGAGGACCACCTCGGCATCGAGAACCTCTACGAGTCGGCCAACACGCCGCTGATCTCCTTCCTCAACAACTCCATCAAGGCCAAGGAGCTGTTCCGCAACGACAAGGAGTACGTCGTCATGGACGGCGAGGTGCTCATCGTCGACGAGCACACCGGCCGCATGCTGGCCGGGCGCCGCTACAACGACGGCCTGCACCAGGCGATCGAGGCCAAGGAGGGCGTGGAGGTCAAGGAGGAGTACCAGACGCTCGCGACCGTCACCCTGCAGAACTACTTCCGCCTCTACGAGAAGCTCTCCGGCATGACCGGCACGGCGATGACCGAGGCCAGCGAGTTCGACAAGATCTACAAGCTCGGCGTGGTGCCGATCCCGACCAACGAGCCGCTCATCCGCATCGACCAGCCCGACCTGGTCTACCGCACCGAGGAGGCGAAGTACGACGCGGTCGTCGACGACATCGCCGAGCGGTTCGGCAAGGGCCAGCCCGTCCTGGTGGGCACCGTCTCGGTCGAGAAGTCCGAGCACCTGTCCAAGAAGCTGCGCCAGCGCGGCATCCCGCACTCGGTGCTCAACGCCAAGGTGCACGCGGACGAGGCGAAGATCGTGGCGATGGCCGGCCACAAGGGCGCGGTCACCGTGGCGACCAACATGGCCGGTCGAGGCACCGACATCATGCTGGGCGGCTCCGTGGAGTTCCTCGCCGACGCCGAGCTGCGCAAGCGCGGCCTCGAGCCCACCGGCGAGACGGCCGAGGAGTACGAAGCGGCCTGGCCCGGCACCCTCGAGAAGATCAAGGCCCAGGTGGCCGCGGAGCACGACGTGGTCCGCGCCGCGGGCGGTCTCTACGTGGTCGGCACCGAGCGGCACGAGTCGCGCCGCATCGACAACCAGCTGCGCGGCCGGTCCGGCCGTCAGGGCGACCCGGGCGAGTCGCGGTTCTACCTCTCGCTCCAGGACGAGCTGATGCGGTTGTTCAAGTCCGACTGGGTCGACCGGATCCTCCAGGTGCTCAAGATCCCCGACGACGTCCCGATCGAGAACAAGCGGGTCACCGGCGCGATCGCCAACGCCCAGGGCCAGATCGAGGCGCAGAACTTCGACTCCCGCAAGAACGTCCTCAAGTACGACGACGTCATGGACCGCCAGCGCCACGTCATCTACGCCGAGCGGCGCAAGGTGCTCGAGGGCGCGGATCTCGAGGACCAGATCGCCTCGTTCATCGACGACGTGGTCGAGGGCTTCGTGGCGGGCGCGACCGAGGGCTTCGCGGAGGAGTGGGACCTCGACGCCTTGGCCGCCCAGCTCAAGCAGCTGTGGCCGATGTCGGTCGACCTCCACGCGATGGCCGACGAGGTCGGCGGGGTCGAGGGCCTCGACCGCGACGAGGTGATCGAGGCGCTCAAGCAGGACGCCCACGAGGCGTACGAGCGTCGCGAGGCCGAGGTCGGCTCCGAGGTCATGCGCGAGCTCGAGCGCCGCGTGGTGCTCTCCGTCCTCGACCGCAAGTGGCGTGAGCACCTCTACGAGATGGACTACCTCCGAGAGGGCATCGGCCTGCGCGGCTACGCCCAGCGCGACCCGCTGGTGGAGTACCAGCGCGAGGGCTTCGACATGTTCTCCGCCGTCATGGACGGCATCAAGGAGGAGTCGGTCGGGTTCTTGTTCAACCTCGACGTGCAGCTCGTCGACGAGGAGGACGCGGGCGAGGACGACGTCGACGGCGAGGAGCCGCTGCAGCGCGAGCTCCGCTCGCTGGAGCAGCCCGACGAGCCCGCCGGCCACGACCACCGGCCACACATCACCGCCAAGGGCCTCGACCAGGGACGCGTCCCCACGAACCTGTCCTACTCCGCACCGTCCGAGGACGCATCGGCGCTGGCCGTGCCGGCCGCCTTCGGTGGCGACGCCCAGCCGCGCCCGGCCGGGCGGACCGTGAC
>JBAUWD010000008.1:0-7270 GCA_049583575.1 Nocardioides sp. | reverse complement strand
GCTCCTCGCGCTGGTCATGGCCCCGCGGGCGCCACCGCCGGCCGTCGGCGCGGCCGGCGCGTCATGGCCGTCGCAGGGTGCTCGGGAACCGTTCGAGGACGGTCCGCAGCTCGGCGGCGAACTTCAGCGAGGCTCCGTGCTCGCGCTGCCACACGTTGCGGCCGAAGATCAGTCCCGTCGCACCTGCCTCCATCGACTGGCGCGCCTTGGTGAGCATGGCCTCGTCGCCCGCCTTGGTGCCGCCGGAGATCAGTACGAGCGAGCGGTTCGCCGAGCGCACGACGGCGTCCACAGCCTGCTGGCTGGTGAACTCCGCCTGGTAGTCGGTCGGGACGTCGGAGGTCTTCTCGGGGTGCGGGAAGTTGAGCTTGACGACGTCGGCGCCCAGCTCGCTGGCCGTGCGGGCGGCGTAGTCGACGGCGTAGAAGGAGTCCTTGCCGCCCTTGGCCTCGATGGCCGAGCCGCGCGGGTAGGCCCACACGATCAACGGCATCCCGAGGCGGAGTGCGTCCTCGCGGACCCGGCGGTACTGCTCGAAGTCCGTCTCCTGGGCGGGCGTTCCGACGTACAGGGTGTAGCCCACGGCATCGGCGCCGAGACGTACGGCGTCCTCGACGGTGGCGTTGACCGGGGACAGTGCGGCGGCGTCGGACGGGATCTCGGTCTTGCCGTTCAGCTTGAGCACCAGCGGCACCTCACCGGCGTACTCCCAGAAGAACTTCTCGGCGAGCCCGATCTGGAGGACCACGCCGTTGAACCCACCCTCGAGCGCCAGGTCGATCACGTACCGGGGGTCGGAGGCCGCCGGGTTGGCGAAGAAGTCCCGCGGGCCGTGCTCGAGGCCCTGGTCGTAGGGCAGGAACAGGGCGGTGCCGTTGCGGCAGCCGTGGTCGAACAGCAGCTTCGCCAGGCGAGCCTTCTTCCCGGCGGAGAGACCGCGGTCGGCCAGAGGTGCTCGGGGGATGAAAGTGTCCATGTCGGTGGTCCTCCGTGCGTCGTGATGTCCTGGCTCCACTCTGGGTCGACGCCGACCGGCGTCCCCAGGGTCCTAGGTCACCTCGGCCGGGGCCTCGCGTCGGTCGGTCACGGTCGGCGCGTCGACGCGCTCCGGACTCGGGACCTTCGGCCCTGGTGCGGGCCGCGTCCGCCGTACTTGCCTGAGCGAGCCGGGTCCCGCTTCGCGTCACGCACCGTCGCGTGGACCCGGCCGATCGCCGGCGGACCGCTGCGTGTCGACGACCATGACCGGGCACTCCGAGCGGGTCAGCACCGCGCGGGTGACCGGGCCGAGGTGGGAGCCGATCGGGAGCGCCGGGTGGTGCCGGCCGATCACGACCAGGCGGGCCTCCGATGACAGGGTGACGAGCACGTACGCGGGCTGTCCGTGCTCCACCCGGGTCTCGCACCGGACCTTCGGGTGGGCGGCCGTGAGCGCCCGGAACTCACGCTCGATGCGGTCGCGCAGGTAGCGCTCCCACTCGGGAGCCAGGCCCGCACGGAGCGTCGCCTCTTCCGCCCCCAGGTCGTCCCAGTACGACCAGGCACGCGTGAGCCGGACCTCACCGGAGCCGAGCTGCGCCTCCTCGAACGCCGTCTCGGCGACGTTCCACGAGGCCTCGGCATCCACGACGGCGGCCAGGACGGGGGCCGACGCCACCTGGTCCTCGTGCCAGTGGTCCGGCACCGCAACGACGGGTATGTCGCATCGGGACGCGACGCCGTTGGTGACCGAGAGCGTCGGCACGTGGAACGGCCGGGCCATCCGGTGGTGCTGGAGCACGACCAGGTCCGCGCGCCGGGCCGCAGCGGCCAGCGAGGGAGCCACGCTGCCGTGGGCGATCTCGGTGGTCACCCGGATGTCGCCGCCGGAGCGGTCCGACAGCCACTGCTCACACTCGACCAGGAGTTCCTGGTCGACCCGCACCAGGTCCTCTCCCAGGAGCTTGAGCTCGATCATCCCGTCCGCGCCCGGTCGGCGCTCGTGCATCACCAGGACCAGGTGGATCTCCGCATCTCTGCGCACGGCTTCCGCGAGTGCGTACTCCAGTGCCGCGTCGCGGCCGCCGGCAGGTCCGACGCCGACGACGATCCGGCCGTGCCGTCCACCGCTCATCGCATTACCTCCTGCCCGGGCGCCACACGCTGCGCAGGGTTCGCTCGGCCCCACTTCGATTCAAGGACGAGGGGCACCGCGGCAGCAGGGCTGGACGTCCTCGGACCCCCAGGACCTTCGTCGCGGCGGCGCCCGCGCGAGCGAGTGTGCCGGGGTCGGCCCTGCTGGTGCCCGACACCCGCTTCGCTCACCACCCACCCCACGACTGCGGTGCGTCCTGCCCGGTGCCGGGCGGGGTATGTCGTTCGGGCCGGGTAGCCTGCCCACGTGCGCAGACCGAACCCCAGAGTCATCGCGGCCGTCGTCGCCGTCGAGGTCGTGGTGGCCGTGCTCGCCTACCGCGACCTGGCCCGTCGGCCGGCCGAGCTGGTGCGTGGCCCCAAGAGGCTGTGGCGGATCGTGATCGGGATGAACCCCGGCAACTCCCTGGCGTACTGGCTCCTCGGGCGCAGGTCGCAGGCTCGGCCCCAGGAGTCCCTCAGTCCGCTGCTCCGGCACGACGTGGAAGACGCACCCTAGGCAGCCCCGGCATCGACCGGACTCGCGTCCGGCGCTGGCGCGGTGAACCCCTGCTCGGTGATCCCGTGCTCGACGGCCCACAGCACGGCTCGGGTCCGGCTGGTCACGCCCATGGTGCGGTACGCCGTACGGATGTGGGTCTTCACGGTGTTCATCGACAGCCCGAGCCGCCGTGCGATCTCCTTGTTCGGTGCCCCGGCCGCGATCAGCCCGATCACCTGGGACTCGCGCGGTGTCAGCCCGTCGTCGCGGGGACGACCGCCCGCCCGCGGGCACCGCGCGTCGACCGCGATGATGCGCTCACCGGCGTACACCTTCTCGAGCGCGGCCACCAGCTCGGATGCCGGGAGGGCCTTCGAGAGGTAGCCGGAGGCGCCGTCCAGCATCGCCCGCTGCACGAAGCCGTCGCGCGTCTCCCAGCTGTAGACCGACACGCGCGCCGGACCGTCGGGGCGTGGCACGCCCACCGGAGCGCCCGGGCCCCGGTGGGCGTAGGGGTCGACGAGAATGACGTCGGCACTCACCGACGGGTGCCCGGCCGGCAGCACGAGCACACGCTCCGCATGCCCGGCCATCATGGCCGTCATCCCCACTCGGACGAGCTCGCACTCGTTGACGAGAGCCACCTGAAGCGGCTGGTCGAACTCCACGGGCCCCTCGTACCCGGAGAGGCCGGGGCCATGCGCAGGGTCAGACAGCCCGGTGCGTGTCGGTGCCGGGCCGGCGTCGTACGCCGACGACCAGCCGACCGTGACTCGATGGTGGGCCCGCTCGGGGCCGGCGTCAGTCCTCTTCCTCGATGGTGTGCATCGCGGCCTCCTCGGCGCTGGCGCCGGCTCCGTCGATTCCGGCGTCGACGGCCCACGTGTCGTCGGCATCGCTGCCGACGAGGCGACCGCTGCGTGCCTCGCCGACCTCGCCACCCTCGAGGTCCTCGGCGTCGTCCGCGTCCTCGGCATCCAGATCGGCCGAGACGTCGGGCTCCTCCTCGGCCAGCCGCTCGTCGAGCGTCTCGGGCTCGTCCACCTCGTGCGGGTGCCGGAGGTGGTGCGGCTCGCGGTCGGGCGGTGAGTATCCCTCGTCCAACACGTCCTCGACCCCGTGGTGGTCGAGGGTGTCGCTGGGCTGCAGCTGCTCTTCGCTCACGATGCGAACCTACTCGCTCGGACCCGCCCGTGCGGGTCAGTTGACGTCGGCGGCGCCCGCGCCGTCGGACGCTCCGGTGCGGACGTCATCCTCGAGATGCTCGACGTAGGCGTCGGGTCCGGGGAACACGAGGGACTCGTGTCCCGTGTCCGACCACCGTACGACGAACGGTGGTGCGCCCTCGTCGCCGTGCACCTCGATGATCTCGCCGTCCCGGACCGGCCCGTCCAGGTGCACGCTCCTGACCACGAGCCGGTCCCCGACCTGCGCGTACACCGGTCAGCCCTCCTTGCGGGCCACCGGGATCCGCCGGGCCTGCTCCTGCGCCTCGCCCAGCGGGAAGCGCACCTCGAGCACGCCGTCGCCGTACTGCGCCGTGATGTCCTTCACGTTGACGTCGGCCGGCAGCGGCAGTGACCGCGCGAAGGCCCCGTAGTGCATCTCGCGGCGGTTCTTGTCGTGCTGCTCCTCGCGGCGCTCGCCCTTGACGACGAGACGGGTGCCCTCGACGTGTACGTCCAGGTCCTTCTCGGGGTCGATCCCCGGCAGGTCCGCCCGGAGCACGTAGGTGCCGTCCTCGACGTAGTCCTCGACCCGGATCTGCTGGTTCAGGGTGAGGCCCTTGAAGTCGGTGTCGTCCAGCCAGCTCAGCATCTCGGCAAACGGGCTGGTACGCCGACGCTCGATCGTGGTCATGTTGCTCCTCCTCATCATCGGTGGCGACGGTGTCGCCTGACGTCCTACCCGGGCTCGACCTCCGGTGGTCCTGCGAGTGCGGGCTCAACCGCTGGGAGGGACCGCCGCGCGAGCAGGATCCGCGCCGTCCGCTCCGTCTCGCGAGCCAGTAGGTCCGGAGGCACCCCGGTCCAGCGCTCGCTCCGCACGACCCGGCCGACCAGCCGCATCACCGAGCCCGCCGCGATCTCGGGGAACTCCTCGATCAGGCGGATGGTCACGCCGAGCAGCTCGTCGTCGACCGATCCGGTCCGGGTCACCCTCATCGTCGCCTCCGCGCGTTCTCCGGCACCGGGATCCGGCGCGCGATCATCGTGGTGCCGGGGTCGACACCGAGTCCGGGCCGCCCGAGGGGGTGGCCGAGCACGCGCCCATGAGCCGGCGCGGCGGCGCCCCCCAGTGCCACCGCGGCAACGGTCGTCGGAGCGCCGTACCGCCGAGCCGCTTCACTGCGGCTGGTGGTCTCCGCCAGAGCCATGCGGTCCACCCCCCTCGGGTGCCACCGTCCACACTTCCCCGTCCACCATCCACCGAGCAGGGACCTTGGCGTCCCGTCGTCGGGACCTTGGTCCCGTCGGAGCCGGACGCTGCCATCAGCGCCGTACCACGTGCCGGACCGCTCCCCCGCGGCACGGGTCCATCGGGCCGGACCCTCGGGACGTTCGCCTCGGGACACCTCGTCTCGGAGGGGCAGAGGGTGGAGGTGACGCAAGATCCATGGCTCCGGCCACACCTCGCGCCACCAGCTCGGCAACGGAGGAGGGAGTCTGATGATGTACAGCAGGACGGTGCATCCGATGCGGCCGACCGAGGCGCTGCACGTGGTGATGATGTGGCCGGTGGCGACCGTCGAGACGGTGGCCACGCTGAGCGAGGTCGCGGAGGCCCTCGCCGCCGACGAGATCGGCGCGTTGTGCGTGGTGGAGAACGGCGCGCTGGCGGGGATCGTCTCCGAGCGTGACGTCGTGGCCCATCTGGCCGCCGGGGCCGACCCGGAGCACCTCACCGCGGGCGAGGTGATGACCCCCGACGTCGTCACCGTCGGCCCGGACGCGACGATCCTCGAGGCGGCGCGACTGATGCAGGACAGCCAGGTGCGCCACCTGCCGGTCCTCGACGAGGGCCAGATCGCGGGCATCGTCTCGATGCGCGACCTCTTTGCCGTACTGGCGGACGCCGCCGACGAGGACATCGACGTGGTGTACGTCCCCAGCGGGACCCGCGTGGTGCTGCGGGCCGACTGAGCCCGAGGCGTCGGCCGTACGCCGGCCGATGACCGGGGGCGAGGAGCCCGGCGAGGTCGTCGAGACCACACCGGGCTCCTTCGGCAGCGTCTTCTCGACCCCGACTGCGTTCAGCCGACCGGGTGGTAGGCGCAGGCGTCCTTGCTGTCCTCGGCCGGCGGGTGCGGCGAGTGCGCCGGCTGATGGGGCGCCAGGGCTCGGGCGACGGTCTGGTGGACGTAGGCGAAGTCGGGGTCCCCGGGGTTGAAGCTGTCGCTGAGCCGGAACACCACGGACTTCAGCCGGTGCTCCTTGACCTTGAGGCCGAGGTCGACGAACGCCGGCAGCAGGGCGCGCGGGATGTCGGTGCGCACGAGCTCCTTGCCCGCCTTCGCCACCGCCTGGTAGTTGCGCAGGAGGTTCAGCGGGTTCGCCTTCTGCGCGATCGCCTGGATCATGCAGCGCTGGCGGTCCATCCGCTGGTAGTCGTCGGAGCCGTAGCGTCCGCGGGAGTACCACAGCGCGTCGAAGCCGTTCAGGTGCTGGTCGGGCCCGGGCTGCAGATACCTCGACGGTGGCGTCCCGGTGTCGGTGTCCCCGCCCACGGCGATGGGCTGGTTGATGTTGACCGTGACGCCGCCGATCGCGTTCACCATCTGCTCGAAGCCCTGGAAGTCGATGAGGACGTAGTAGTCGACGCGCAGGCCCGTGGCGCCCTGGAAGGCCAGCTTGATCGCGTCCGCACCTTCGTCGGCCGACTTCCCCAGGATGTGGGGGTAGAGGGCGGGCACCTCGCGGTAGACCGCGTTGAGCATCCAGCTGCCCGGGTCACCCGGGCCGGTGAAGCCGTCGGGGAACACCCGGTGCAGCGGGCTGCCCACCGGGAACGGCGCGTCCATCATGTTGCGCGGGAGGCTGAACGACACGGCCCGGCCGGTGTGGGTGTCGATCGAGACCAGGATCATCGAGTCGGTGCGAACGCCCTCGCGGAACGGGCCGCCGTCTCCGCCGAGCAGCAGCACGTTCACGCGGTCGCGGCCGCCCCACGGGTCGGCGTCCTCGACGTGCTTCGGCGCGGTCGCGCTCGCGTTGTTGTCGAACACGCTGTGCACGAAGTCCGCCTGGACGCGGGCGTACCTCGACGCGACGGCCGTCGGCACCGCCACGCCCAGGATCAGCACCGCCACCGTCACACTGCCCACGGCCGTGACCCAGCGACGCTGGCCGAGGGGTCGGACCATCGCGAACGTGAGGACGACGACCAGTGTCCAGACCACCAGCAGGACGGCGAGCAGGATCGAGCTGGTCCTCAGCCGGCCCGGGTCGAACGCGAAGTCGAGGGCACCCCGCAGGTCGTGGGGCAGGTAGAGCGCCGCACCCACCAGCGTGACGAGTGCACCGGCCATGGCGGCGCCACCCAGGGCCTTGCGGCCGGCCCACCAGAAGCCGGCTCCCGGTGCCATCGCAGACAGCAGCGTGATGCCGAGCGCGGCGCCCATGCTGGTCGCGCGCCGCCGGGTGGGGAGTCGACGGC
>JBAUWD010000007.1:0-8455 GCA_049583575.1 Nocardioides sp. | reverse complement strand
GCTCGGAGGCGATCGCCGCTCCCTGCGCGATCAGCGGAACGGCCTTCTCGCGCGCGTCGGCGAGCACGGGCCCGGCCTTGTCCTTGGCATCCGCCCACGCTGGGCCGGCCTTGTCGCGGGCGTCGGCAAGCACCGGCCCGGCCTTGTCGCGCGCGTCGGCGAGCACGGGGCCGGCCTTCTCACGTGCGGTGTCGACGGCGGCCTCGACATAGTCGACGGCCTGCTCCAGGAGCGTCTTCTTCCGGCGGATGCCCATGGCGGACCTCCCTCTCGTCTCGTCGTCCCATCCCATCATGTTTGCCACGTACCCAACAGGGCGCCCCCCCACCGCGGACACCCGGGTTGTCGCGCGTGGGAGGATCGGCGTGCAACCCCAGCATCCACAGGCGAGAGGAAGACATGGCTGACCAGCAGGCCGTCCTGAAGACCAACCGGGGCGACATCACGATCAACCTGTTCCCCGACCACGCGCCCGAGACGGTCGCCAACTTCGTCGGCCTCGCCGAGGGCACCAAGGACTACCGCGACGACGCAGGCCGCTCCGGCGTCCGCTACTACGACGGCCTGGGGTTCCACCGGGTCATCAGCGGGTTCATGATCCAGGGCGGCTGCCCCCTCGGCACCGGCACCGGTGGCCCCGGATACACGTTCAAGGACGAGCCGCACCCCGAGCTGGTCTTCGACAAGCCCTACCTGTTGGCGATGGCCAACGCCGGCCCCGGCACCAACGGCTCGCAGTTCTTCGTCACCGTGGGCCCGACCCCGTGGCTGAACTTCAAGCACACCATCTTCGGTGAGGTGGCCGACCAGGCCTCGCGCGACGTCGTCGACGCGATCGCCACGACGCCCACCGGCGCCGGCGACCGGCCGGTCGACCCGGTGGTCATCGAGACCGTCGAGGTCAGGACCCCCTGAGCACTCCCGCTGGTCCCGGCTCGGGCGCGACGACGCCGGCGGACGAACCCGCCGGCGTCCCCACGTGCTACCGGCATCCCGGCCGCGAGACCTACATCCGGTGCCAGCGGTGCGACCGCCCGATCTGCCCCGACTGCATGCGCGACGCCGCCGTCGGGTTCCAGTGCCCGTCGTGCATCGCCCAGGGCAAGAAGGACACCCGCTCCGGCCGTACGCCGTACGGCGGGATGCGCCCCGGGAGCCAGGGCCTGGTGTCCAAGACCCTGATCGCGATCAACGGCGCCGTCTGGCTGCTGATCCTGAGCACCGGCGCCGGCTCCAGTCAGTGGGTCGAGCGGCTCGCACTGTCGCCACGGGTCTGCACGGCCGGCAACCACCCGGGCAGCTACTACCCCCGGGTCACGACCGCCGCCCAGTGTGCCCAGGCGCCCGACGGTCACTGGGGTGGGGTGGCCGGCGGCGACGTCTACCAGCTCGTCACCAGCATGTTCACCCACGTCGAGGTCTGGCACATCGGCTTCAACATGCTCGCCCTGTGGTTCCTCGGCCCCCAGCTGGAGCTGGTGCTCGGTCGCCTGCGCTTCATCGGTCTCTACCTCCTGTCCGGCCTGGTCGGCTCGGCCCTCGTCTACTGGTTCTCCGACCCGACCACGCCGACGCTCGGGGCCTCGGGCGCGATCTTCGGCCTGATGGGCGCCCTGCTGGTGCTCGCGCTCAAGGTGCGAGCCGACGTGAGTCAGCTGCTGATGTGGATCGGCCTGAACTTCGTGATCACCGTCCTCGGCCGCGGCTTCATCTCCTGGCAGGGCCACCTCGGCGGGTTCCTCGGGGGAGTGGCGCTCGCCGCGATCCTCGCCTACGCGCCGCGCGAGCGTCGTACGGCGTGGCAGGCGGCGGGCTTCGGAGTGGTCGCCGTGCTGGTCCTGATCGCGGTGGTCGCGCGTACCGCCGCGCTCAGCTGACTCCACAGGTGTGGAATCACCTGTGGATAATCACAGGCGTGTAGTTCCCCCGAGACTCACTCCCACCGGGTCGCGAACGAGAAGCCCACGGCCATGAAGCCGATCCCGACCAGGAGGTTGAGCTGGTCGAGGTCGTTGAAGACCGGCACCTTGGGCAGCTGGTTGCCGCTGAGCACGTAGAACGTGCAGATCCAGGCCAGACCCAGCAGGAAGCAGGTGAGCATGCCGACGACGACGCCGCGGTCGCGGCCGAGCGGGGTCGACGGGTGGGCCGAGATCAGCAGGCCGAGGAAGAACAGCCCGAAGCCGACACCGTAGTTCCAGCGCTTCATCTGCGCCATGAAGTGGGGGGAGCCGGCCTTGGGCGCCGGGAACGCGGTGGGGTCGACCCGGACGACGGTGTAGTAGTAGGCGATCCAGGCGATGCCCAGCAGCATGAGCAACACGGCGACCACGAAGCGCGGACTGATCAGCGGACCCCGGTCGGGATCGACGAACGTCTGCTTGGCCTTGAGCTTGGCCACCGGCACTCCTCCACGGATCGACGCCGTCCGGCGTCCTGTCACACGACGCGGGCTACCTTAGTCGGCATGACCGCCCCACCCCACCGCAGGCAGCGCTCGGTCACCTGGCGGCTCGCCACTCCCGTGGTCGGGGTGCTCAGTGGGGCGCTCTTCGTGGTCAGTGCCCACAGCAGCGAGGGCACCGACCTCCGGCCGGGTCGCTACACCGATCTCGCGTCGCTGGTGCGCAGCGACGCCGGGCAGGTCGACGCCCTGAAGAAGCGCGTCGCCGATCTCAACGAGCAGGTGACCGCGCTCAGCCGCTCGGTCGGCAACAAGCAGGTCGCGAAGGTCAACCGCAGGGCCGACTCGATCAAGGGCGCGGCCGGGCTGACCGCCACCTCGGGGCCCGGAGTGACGGTCACGCTCACCGACGCGCCGCAGAGCACGAGCGAGAACACCCCCGACAACCTGAACCTCCTGCTGGTCCACCAGCAGGACATCCAGGCCGTCGTGAACGCGATGTGGAAGGGCGGCGCACGGGCGGTCACCATCCAGGGGCAGCGCGTCGTGAGCACCACCGGCATCCGGTGCATCGGCAACTCCGTGCAGCTCCAGGGCGTGCCCTACAGCCAGCCCTACGTGATCTCCGCCGTCGGCGACGTCGCCACGCTCACCGACGCGCTCGCCAAGGACCCCTACCTCCAGGTCTACCGCCAGGACGCCGCGGACCCCGACATCTTGGTCGGCTGGGACGAGCAGGTGGAGACCCACCTCGTCGCTCCGGCGTACGACGGGCTGCTCGGCCTGTCGTACGCGAAGGTGCTGCCGGCGGGCGACGCCACCAGCTGAGCGGCTCCGCGCTTCAGCTGCCGGCGTCAGCCCCCGGGTTTGGCGGACGCGGTGGGGCTGGTGGGCGAGGACGGGCTGGTCGGCTCCGAGGTCGGCGGGGACGACGGGCCGGTCGAGACGACGATCGTGACCTGGGTCCCCTGCGGCTCCCGCTGACCGGCACCCGGCACCTGCTGGATGACCTGTCCTGCGGGCGCGTCGGAGTTGGAGGAGGTCACCGGGACCGGGACGAAGCCGCGGTCGCGCAGGGCCTGCTCGGCGTCGGCCTGTTGCATGCCCACGACGTCGGGCACCTTCTGCGGGCCCTTGGAGACGTAGACGTCGACCGGGGAGCCCTGCGGCACCTGGGTGTTCGCCGGCGGGGTCGTGCGGACGACGGTGTTCGCCGGCTCGTCCGACTTGACCACGTGGAACTTTCCCGTGAGGTGTGCGTCGGCCAGTGCGGTCTCCGCCTGTTGTCGGGTCTGGCCGATCAGGTAGGGCACCTGGGTGGGCTTGTTGCCGAGCGAGACGGTGAGGTTGACGTCCGTGCCCTCGTCGACGTACTCGCCGGGACCGGGGTCCTGGCTGATCACGTGGTTCTTGGGGACGCTCGAGCTGTGGGCGTAGCTCGGCTGGGGCACGGAGAGGTTGGCGTTGCCGATCGTCGTCCGGGCCTTGTCGATGCCCAGGCCGACGACCTTGGGCACCTGCACCTGGTTGTTCGGGCTGGCGAACATCTTCGGCAGGAAGTACGCCGCCAGGCCCAGCACGAGCAGCAGGAGCAGGGCCAGGAAGATCAGCAGCCCGGGCCGGGCGCCGCGGTCGTCGCGCTCGTCGTATGCCGGCTGTGGCTGCGGTGGGGTGACCGGCGTGCTGACCATCGCGGCGGGCGGCGTGATGGTCGTCGGGGACTCGACAGGCGGGACGGGCGCCACGGCGGCGGCGTGGACGGGGTGGCCGGCGAGATAGCGCTCGATGTCGTTGCGCATGGCGGCGGCGGACTGGTAGCGGTCCTCGACGCGCTTGGCGAGTGACTTCATCACGATGGCGTCGATCTCGGGGGGCAGCTCGTCGTCGTGGTCGGACGGCGGCGAGGCGAGCTCGCGGACGTGCTGGTAGGCGACCGCGACCGGTGAGTCGCCGACGAACGGGGGCCGGCCGGTCAGCAGCTCGTAGAGGAGGCAGCCGGCGGAGTACACGTCGGAGCGCGAGTCGACCTGCTCACCGCGGGCCTGCTCGGGGGAGAGGTACTGGGCGGTGCCGACGACGGCGGCCGTCTGGGTCATCGTGGTCGAGGAGTCGGACATCGCGCGGGCGATGCCGAAGTCCATCACCTTCACGTCGCCCGCCGGGGTGAGCATGACGTTGCCCGGCTTGATGTCGCGGTGGATGATGCCGGCCCGGTGGCTGTAGTCGAGCGCCGACAGCACGCCACTGGTGATCTCGAGCGCCCGCTCGGGCAGGATCTTGCGACCCTCGCGCAGGATGTCGCGCAGCGTCCGGCCGGCCACGAACTCCATCACGATGTAGGGCTGGGAGACGCCCGAGCCGTCGGTCGCGGTCTCCTCGCCGGTGTCGTAGACCGCCACGATGGCGGGGTGGTTGAGCGAGGCCGAGCTCTGCGCCTCACGGCGGAAGCGGGCCTGGAAGGTGACGTCGCTGGCGAGGTCGGTGCGCAGCCGCTTGACGGCCACCACCCGCCCCAGGCGCGTGTCGGTGCCCTTGCGGACCTCGGCCATCCCGCCCCGGCCGAGCAGCTCGCCCAGCGCATAGCGTCCACCGACCAGGGTCGCCTCGTGGCTGTCGTCGGGGGTCACCGGTGACCCTTCCCCTCGTGACCGTGCATGGGACCTCTCGTGGTGATGGTGGTGCCGGGGCGGGAGCGCCCCGCTGCGTCGTACTCAGCCATGGGACTTCAGCACCGCCTCCATGACCGCCTTCGCGATCGGTCCGCCGAGCGTGCCGCCGGCGATCTCGGTGGTCGGTCGGTTGACGTGCTGGATCATCACCGCGACCGCGACCTTGGGGGCGTAGGCGGGCGCGAACGACACGAACCAGGCGTACGGCGGCACCTCCGTGCCGTCGGGGTTCTTCAGGCCGCTCTGCGCGGTGCCGGTCTTGCCGGCGACCTGGACGCCCGGGATGGCGGCCGGCGTCGCCGTGCCGTGCTGGACGACCGCGACCATCAGCTTGGTCACCTCGTTGGCCGTCGTGGCGGAGACCGCCTGGCTGAGCTCCTCGGAGTGTCCGGGGACCAGCGGCTCCTGCGACGGCGACTGGAGCTCGTCGGTGAGGTAGGGCCGCATCACGACACCGTGGTTGGCGATGCCCGCGGCGACCATCGCCATCTGCAGCGGCGTCGAGGTGACGGATCCCTGCCCGAAGCCAGAGAGCGCGGTCTGCGGTGGGTCGAGATCGCTGGGGTACTGGGAGACGGCCTGCCCGGGCAGGTCCTTGAGGTAGGACTGGTCGAACCCGAAGCCCTCGGCGGTCCGGTGCATCCCGGACGCCCCGACGATCACCGCGAGCGGCGCGAAGCTGGTGTTGCAGGAGTACTCGATCGCCTGCATGAAGGGGATCTTGGCGCCGTTGCCGCCGCAGTTCTGGATCTCGTTGTGCACCACGTTGGTCGACTGCGGCAGCCGGTAGGTGGGGCCTCCCGGCACCAGCGAGGCCGAGGTGTACTTGCCGCTCTGGATCGCGGCGGACGCCGTGACCACCTTGAACGTCGAGCCCGGCGGCAGCGTGGTCTGGACGGCGCGGTTCAGCAGGGGCTGTCCGGGCCGCTTCGACAGGTCGCTGGCATAGGCGCTGGCCTTCTTGAAGTCGTGGTCGGCCAGCTTGTTGGGGTCGTACGTCGGCAGCGACACCATCGCCAGGATCTTGCCGGTGCTGGGCTCGAGGGCCACGACCGCGCCCTGCACGTCGCGGCCGAGCGCCCGCAGCCCGTCGAAGGCGGCCTTCTGCGCCGCCGGGTTGATGGTGAGGACGACGTTGCCGCCCTTGGTGGCGTTGCCGTTGACCAGGTCGACCAGCCGGTTGACGAACAACCGGTCGTCCTCGCCGGAGAGGAAGGAGTTGTCGGCGCGCTCGATGCCGGTCTCGTTGCCGAACGTGTACCAGCCGGTGATCGGGGCGTACATGTAGGGCTTCTTGTAGACCCGCTGGAACTTGTACTGGTCGTCGGTCGGCACGCTCTCGGCGATCGGGACGCGGCCGGCGAGGATCGCGCCGCGCTCGCGGGAGAACGTCGCGGTCGCCACCCGGCCGTTGCCGACGCGGTTGTTGAGCGCGTCGGCGTGGTAGTACTGCAGGTAGGTCGCGTTGAGGGCCAGCGCCAAGAAGAGCAGCAGGCAGAAGATCGAGAGGGTCCGGATCGGCTTGTTCATGCCCGCGGCCCCCGCGGTGACCTCGTCAGACGCAGGCGCCTCATAGCCGGACCACCTGGGTCGACTCCATGTCGGCGTCGTCGGACACCGTCAGGTCGGGCGGCGGGCGCCGCGCCGCGTCGGAGATGCGCAGCAGGAGCGCGATGATCACCCAGTTCGCGACCAGTGACGACCCGCCGTACGACAGGAACGGCGTGGTGAGACCGGTCAGCGGGATCAGGTGGGTCACGCCGCCGACGACCACGAAGACCTGCAGTGCGAGGGCGCCCCCGAGCCCCGTCGCGAGGAGCTTGCCGAGGTCGTCACGGCTGATCAGCGCGGCTCTCAGAGCACGCTCGACGATGAGCCCGTACAGCAGGATCACCGCGATCGAGCCGGTCAGCCCGAGCTCCTCCCCGATGGAGCCGAAGATGAAGTCGCTCCAGGCGAAGGAGATCCGCCACGGTGCGCCCTGGCCGAGCCCGCGCCCGAGCAGGCCGCCCCAGGCCATGCCGAACATGGTCTCGACGCTCTGCCGGCCGAGGTCGTCGGTGCCGCTGCCGTAGTGGGCCCACACGTTGGACCACAGGTCGATGCGCTCGCGGACGTGGCCGATGAACAGGTACGTCGCGTAGGAGCCGAGCGCGAAGAGCACGGCGCCGACCACCAGCCAGCCGGCGCGCTCGGTCGCGACGTAGAGCATGATCAGGAACAGGCCGAAGAACAGCAGGCTCGAGCCGAGGTCGTGCTGGAACACCAGGATCCCGAGGCTGACCACCCACATGGTCAGGATCGGGCCGAGGTCGCGGCCGCGCGGCAGGTCGACCATGGCGACGCGGCGGCCGGCCAGCGCGAGCGCGTCGCGGTGGAGCACCAGGTAGCCGGCGAAGGTGACCACCAGCAGCAGCTTGGCGACCTCGCCGGGCTGGAAGTTCAGCGGGCCGACGTGGATCCAGATGCGCGCGCCGTTGACGGTGCTGCCGATGCCCGGCGCCATCGGCAGCAGGAGCAGCGCGATGGCGCCCAGGCCGCTGGTGTAGGTGAACCGCTGGAGCACCCGATGGTCGCGGATGACCAGCAGGGTGGCGACGAACAGGCCGACGCCGATGGTCATCCAGACCAGCTGCTGTCGGGCGTAGTGGTGGTTGAGGGCCAGGTCGAGCCGGTGGATGACGGCCAGTCCCAGGCCGTTCAGCGCGGCCACGACCGGCAGCAGCACCGGGTCGGCGTACGGCGCGACCATGCGCACGACCACGTGGGCGATGATGATCAGCACGGCCAGCCAGCCGCCGTACGACACGATGTCGGGCGGGACACTGCCCTTCACACCGAGGCCGACCGCGGCGTACGCACCGACTCCGACGATCAGCGCGAGGACGAGCAGGAACAGCTCGGCCCCCCGCCTGCGGCGGTGGACGAACTGCATGAGGGCCCCGGTCTGGGAGGTCCGCTGCGCCACGTCAGCCCCCCTCCCGCTGGTTGCCCGCGAGGCGCTGCACGGTGCGCTCGGCGTCGTCGAGGCTGCCGGCGCCGATGCCCTGCTGGACCGTGCGCGCGCTGTAGGGGTCGAGGCGGTCGACCTGCACGTTGGAGGTCTCGTAGGCGTGGGAGAGCGAGACCCCGGGCAGGTCGGCCTGCACGCCACGGAAGATCGTGACGACGCCGTCCTGCTCGCCGACGTAGTACTGGTGCTGACTCCAGGTCCAGGCGCTGACGCCCGCCATCCAGGCGACGCCGAGGACGGCGGCGAGGGCGAGCCCGCGGCGTACCCAGAGGTGGCGGCGGGGAGCCAGCGGCGCGTAGCGCGCGGACTCCGGGTCGGGGTCGATCGCGTAGGGGATCCCGGGCGGCAGGTCGTCGGGGATCTCGGCGG
>JBAUWD010000006.1:0-3685 GCA_049583575.1 Nocardioides sp. | reverse complement strand
GCTGCGGATCGTGCGGCACGACGACCTGTCGGGCGCCGGAATCGTGCTGCGGAGCCGCTACGACGTCGGCTGTCTCGACCTCGCCCGGAACACGTCGTACGACGCCTCGACGGTGACCCTGAGGGACGAGACCTACCTGCATCCGCCGGTGTGGTCGAGCGTCGAGCTCACCACCGGCGCGACGACCGACGTGCTGCATGCCGAGGCCCCGGGCTTCGACCCCGGCCGCTACGTCACGGAGCGCCGCACCTTCGCCTCCCTCGACGGCACCGCCGTGCCCGCGGTCCTGGTCCGGCACCGGGACACGCCGCTCGACGGCACCGCGCCGGCCCTGGTCTACGCCTACGGCGCCTACGAGTCGGTCGAGGAGCCCGAGTGGGACGCCGGGCTGCCCGCCCTGCTCGACCGCGGCGTCGTGTGGGTCCATGCCCACCCTCGCGGCGGCGGCGAGTGCGGTCGGCGCTGGTGGCTCGACGGCAGCATGCGGCACAAGCAGCACACGTTCGACGACGTGGCCGCGGTCGCGGACGGGCTGGACCGCGAGGGACTGGTGGACGGTCGCCGGATCGCGACCCGCGGCCTCAGTGCCGGTGGGCTGCTGCAGGGCGCGCTGTTCAGCCAGCGGCCGGATCGCTGGCGGGCCGTCGTCGCGGAGGTGCCGTTCGTCGACGTGGTGACCACGATGTTCGACGAGGCGACGCCCCTGACGATCACCGAGTGGGAGGAGTGGGGCGACCCGCGGGTGCGCGAGGAGTTCGACTGGATGCTGGCCTACTCGCCGTACGACAACCTGCCCCCGGCCGGGGCTCGGCCCGACCTGCTGGTGACCGGCGCGGTCCACGACCCGCGGGTGATGGTGCGCGAGCCGGCCAAGTGGGTCGCCGCGCTGCGGCACTCCGACCCCGAGTGGTCACCGCACCTGCTGTTCCGGGTGGAGACGGGAGCCGGCGCCCATGTCGGCCCGTCCGGGCGGACCGGCCACCTGGGCTACGAAGCCGAGATCTACGCCTGGGTACTCGACCGGTTGGGAGCCGTGGATGGGTGAGTCACTGCACGACGAGGTGATCCGGGTCGCCCGCGACCTGATCCGCCTCGACACGACCAACGCGCGCGAGCCGGGGCTCGGCAACGAGACCCGCTGCGCGGAGTACCTCCACGACTACCTCTCGGGGTACGGCGTCGAGTGCGAGCTGGTCGCCCGCGAGGCGCACCGGGCGAACCTGGTGGCACGGATCCCCGGAAGCGGTGGCTTCGAGACGGTCGCGGAGCGACCTCCTCGACCAGCGGAGTCGCTGGCCTTCGTCGGGCACACCGACGTGGTGCCGTGCGACCCACGCGACTGGACGCACCCACCGTTCGAGGCGGTGCTCGACGACGACGGCTGGCTGTGGGGCCGGGGCGCGGTGGACATGAAGAACGAGGTCGCCGCGCGCGCGGTGGCGATGGCCGAGCTGGCACGCTCGGGCTTCCGGCCGCGCGGCGACCTGTGGTTCCTGGCGGTCGCCGACGAGGAGGACGGGTACGCCGACGTCGGCATGCGGTGGCTGCTCGAGGAGCGCACCGACATCCGGCCGGCCCACAGCATCAACGAGGGCGGCGGGGAACGCCTGCATCTCTCCGACGGCCGCGAGCTGGTGGGGCTCTCGGTGGGTGAGAAGGGCACGCTGCCGGTGCAGGTCACCGCGGTCGGCGAGGCCGGCCACGCGTCCGTGCCGACGCTGGGCAACAACGCCGTGCCGCTGCTGGCCCGGCTGATCCCCCGGCTGGGCAACGGGATGCCCGAGCCGCCGGTGGCGACGCCGATCGTGACCGCGATGCTCGCAGCGCTGCTCGGTCGTGACGAGCCCGACCTGCGCAGGGCGGTGGCCGAGGCCGAGGCGCTGCACCCCAGCCTGGCCGGGTCGATCACCGCGCTGATGGGGTCGACGCTGGCGCCGACCATGCTGTCGGCGTCCAACAAGCGCAACGTGATGCCGGCCCGTGCGACCGTCGAGGTCGACTGCCGGATCCTGCCCGGTACGACGCAGTCTGACGTCGAGGCGCGGGTACGCGCACTGCTGGGTGACGACGTCCCCTACGAGCTGAGCTGGCCCGAGACGATCGTCGAGGCATCGGGCTCGCCGTTCGACGGCCCGGTGCCCGCGGCCGTCGCGGCCTTCCTCGCCGCCGACGGAGATCCCGCCACGGTGCTGCCGACGATGTGCACCGGGTTCACCGACAGCAACTACCTGCGTGCCGCCGCCGGCACCGCGGCGTACGGCTTCAGCCCGTTCCGCGCCACACCGGTCGAGGTGCTCGACGCCGGGTACCACAACGCGAACGAGCGCAGCCATGTCGACGACCTGCTGCTGTCGACGCGCTTCCACGTCGATCTGGCCCAGCGCCTGCTCGGCTGACGAAGGACCTCCTGGTGACCAACGCGTTCCCCGAGCCCGCCTCGACGCCGGACCTGCGCGGCCTCCTGCTCGACTACCTCGACTTCTACCGCGAGGTGGTCGCGCGCAAGGTCGACGGGCTCAGCGCCGACCAGCTGGCAGGCTCGGTGGTGCCCTCAGGCTGGACGCCCGCCGGGCTGGTCAACCACCTGGTCAACGTCGAGCGGCGCTGGCTGCGCTGGGGCTTCGCGGCCGAGCCGGTCCTCGACCCGTGGCGGGACGCGACCGCCGACGACGGCTGGGTCACGCCCGAGGCCGCCCCGGAGGAGCTGCGGCTGATGCTCGAGTCGGCCGGTGTGCGCACCCGCTCGATCGTCGAGGCGCACGAGCTCACCGACACGGCGGCGGTCGGCGGTCGCTTCGCGGACGCGGCGGCGGCGCCGCAGCTCCAGTGGATCCTGCTCCACCTGATCCAGGAGTACGCACGCCATGCCGGGCACCTCGACATCGCCCGCGAGCTGGTCGACGGCCGCACCGGCGAGATCGGGTGACGGCCACGCGCGTCAGTGCAGGCCGAGCACCTTCTTGGTCCGCTTGGCCAGGTGCCGCTCGCCGAGCGCGTTCGGGTGGACGACCACGGGGTTGGTGCCCTGCAGCACCGGCTCGATCCAGCGCACCCCGGTCGGCTGGCAGGCGTCGTGTCCCTCGGAGACCCTGCTGAGGTCGACGTACGTCGCCCCGGTCTTGGCCGCCGCTCGTCGTACGGCGTTGTTGAGCGCACCCTGCACGTGCCGGAGGTAGGGCACGTCACCCTTGGCCACCGGCATCTTGTCGAAGCAGCCGTCCGTCTTCGGCAGGATCCAGGGGTAGCCGAGGATCGCCACGGTCGCGTGGGGCGCCTTGCGGCGCACGGCCTTCAGCGACCTCACCAGGGCGGGGTACGTCGAGTGGCGGATGTCGTGGACGAACGAGCCGCCGTACCTGTCCTGACAGGGGCTCCCCTGCCCGAGCGTGGAGATCCCGGCGGCGCCGCACTCGGCGATGGCGCTGATGAAGGTGTTGTTGTCGTTGCCGCCGATCGTCATCGTCACCAGCTGCGTGCGCCGGTGGACGGCGTCGAGCTGCGGCGCGACGCCGGGGTACTGACCGGTGAAGAGGTCCTTGGTCTCGGCCGCACCGCAGGTGACGTCGGTGAGCGACGCCCCCGTCGAGGCCGCGATCAGGTGGGGGTAGTTGCGGGTCGAGCGCGCGCAGAGCGGGCTGCTCGGGTCGGGCGGCAGCACGCCCGACGCCGCGCTGTACGAGTCGCC
>JBAUWD010000005.1:0-30998 GCA_049583575.1 Nocardioides sp. | reverse complement strand
GCGGTACGTCGGCCCTGCTCGACGCCACGCCGGGCCGCTGGTTCGCCGATCCCGGCCTGACCTCTCCGGCCCGGGCCGCCCTGCTCGGCGCCCTCGGCTCGATTGACGACGAGTCCTACGCGGCGGCCTGCGAGGCACTGGCCGCGCACGACGTCCGCGATCGGCTCGACGAGATCGGCGCACCCGTGCTCGCCCTGGCCGGAGCCGGTGACTCGGTCACGACGCCTGACTCTCTGCGTCACGTCGCGCAGGGCGTCCAGAACGGCCGGCTCGCGGTCCTCAGCGGTGCGGCTCACCTGCCGCCCGTCGAGAAGCCGGAGGAGACCGCAGACCTGCTCCGTGGTCACCTCGAGTCGGTGCCCACGACACGCCGGGACCCGCGCGTCGAGGGAATGCGGGTCCGTCGTCAGGTGCTCGGCGACGCCCACGTCGACCGCGCGTCGGCATCGGTCACGGACCTGACGGAGGAGTTCCAGGAGCTCATCACCCGCTATGCCTGGGGAGAGATCTGGACGCGTCCTGGCCTGGACCGGCGCAGTCGCTCGATGATCACCATGACCGCACTGATCGCACTCGGCCACGACGAGGAGCTGGCGATGCACGTGCGCGCGGCCCGCACCAACGGTCTGAGCGTCGACGAGATCAAGGAGGTGATCCTGCAGTCGGCGATCTACTGCGGGGTCCCGGCCGCCAACACCGCCTTCCGGATCGCGCAGCGCGTGCTCGAGGAGGGCTCATGACCGACGCCTACCTGTACGCCGCGACCCGGACCCCGTTCGGCAGGTACGCCGGTGCGCTGGCCGGGCTCCGCCCCGACGACCTGGCAGCGACCGTCATCTCGGGGGTCCTCCAGCGTGCCGGTGTCGAGCCCGCCGCCGTGGACGAGGTGGTGCTCGGCACCGCCAACGGGGCAGGTGAGGACAACCGGAACGTCGGGCGGATGGCCCTGCTGCTGGCCGGGCTCCCGGTGACCACGCCCGGGAGTACGGTCAACCGTCTGTGCGGGTCCGGGCTGGAGGCGGCGATGTCGGCCAGCCGGATGATCGAGACCGGCGATGCTCGCGTCGTCGTCGCGGGCGGCGTGGAGTCGATGTCCCGGGCGCCGTGGGTGCTGCCCAAGACGGAGAAGCCCTTCCCCGCGGGCAACGCCACGCTCGTCTCGACGACGCTGGGGTGGCGCCTGGTCAACCCGCGGATGCCGACCGAGTGGACCATCTCGCTGGGTGAGTGCAACGAGCTCCTGGCCGAGGAGTTCGGGATCTCGCGTGCGCGTCAGGACGAGTTCGCGGCGTCGTCCCATGTCAGGGCCGCGCGCGCCTGGGCCGATGGCTTCTACGACGATCTGGTCACGTCCGTGCCTGGGGCCGACCTCGGACGGGACGAGTCCATCCGGGACGGCAGTACGCCTGAGTCACTGGGCGAGCTGCGACCGGCGTTCCGGCCCGAGGGCACGATCACCGCCGGGAACGCATCGCCCCTCAACGACGGCGCGTCCGCGGTCCTGGTCGCCTCGGCGGACGCAGTGACCCTCGACCCCCTCGCGCGAGTCGCCGGACGTGGTGCCTCCGCACTCGAGCCGCAGCGCTTCGGGTATGCACCCGTCGAGGCCGCGGCCCGAGCACTGGAGCGGGCCGGGATCACGTGGAGCGACGTCGGCGCGGTGGAGCTCAACGAAGCGTTCGCCGTGCAGTCGCTGGTCTGCGTGGACGCCTGGCTCGAGGAGGGTCTGCGCGACCCGGAGCTGGTCAACGCCCAGGGTGGCGCGATCGCCATCGGGCATCCGTTGGGGGCATCCGGGGCTCGGATCCTCGGCACCCTGGCCAAAGCCCTTCGACAGCGCCGAGAGCGGTGGGGCGTCGCGGCGATCTGCATCGGCGTCGGCCAGGGGCTCGCCGTCGTGCTCGAGAACCCGAAGACGGGCGCTTGACGTGGTTGACATCCTTCCCGACACGGCCGCCGCGGTTGCGGGCATCGCGAACGGTTCCACCGTGCTGGTCGGTGGGTTCGGGATGGCCGGGATGCCCGTCGCCCTGATCGATGCGCTCATCGACCAGGGTGCCACCGACCTGACGGTGGTCTCCAACAACGCAGGCAACGCCGACAGCGGCCTGGCGGCCCTGTTGGCGAAGGGTCGCGTCCGCAGGATGGTCTGCTCCTTCCCGCGACAGAGTGACTCCTGGGTCTTCGACGGGCTGTACCGGGCGGGGAAGATCGAGCTCGAGCTGGTCCCTCAGGGCAACCTCGCCGAGCGGATGCGCGCGGCCGGGGCGGGCATCGGCGCCTTCTACTGCCCCACGGCTGTCGGGACGCCGTTGGCCGAGGGCCGCGAGACCCGCGTCATCGGCGGGCGGACCTATCTGCTGGAGTACCCCATCAAGGGCGACTACGCCCTGATCGCCGCCCACCGGTCGGACCGCATGGGGAACCTGGTCTACCGCAAGACCGCACGCAACTTCGCGCCGGTCATGGCGACTGCAGCGAGCACCACCATCGTCCAGGTGCACCAGGTGGTCGAGACCGGAGACCTCGATCCCGAGACCGTGGTCACTCCCGGCATCTTCGTGGACCGGGTCGTCGAGGTGATGACGTGAGCCTGCCCTGGGACAAGCACCAGATCGCGGCCCAGATCGCCGCCGACATCCCGCGCGGCTCCTACGTCAACCTCGGCATCGGCCAACCCACGCTGGTGGCCGACCATCTCCCCGCCGACTCCGGTGTCGTCCTGCACACGGAGAACGGCATGCTCAACATGGGCCGCGCCGCCGTCGGCGACGAGATCGACCCCGACCTGATCAACGCCGGCAAGATCGCCGTGACCGAGCCACCCGGGGCGTCGTACTTCCACCACGCCGACGCGTTCGCCATGATGCGCGGCGGCCATCTCGACATCTGCGTGCTGGGAGCGTTCCAGGTCTCCGCCGACGGCGACCTGGCCAACTGGCACACCGGAGCCGCAGACGCGATCCCCGCGGTGGGCGGCGCAATGGACCTCGCCATCGGCGCGAAGAGCGTCTTCGTGATGATGACGCTCTTCGACAAGGAGGGCCGTTCCAAGCTCGTGCCACGATGCAGCTACCCGCTCACCGGCGTCGGCTGCGTCGATCGGATCTACACCGACCGTGGGATCTTCGATCTCACCCCCGGCGGCGTCCGCGTGCGGCAACTCCGCGGGATCACCATCGACACGTTGCGGAACCGGGTCGAGCTTCCCCTGAGCGGGCCGGCCTGACCCGCCCTGCACCGGGTCCGGGACCGGCAGGAGCCCGGCACGCTCGGCAGCCTTGTTCCACGGTCGAGCATCTGCTCTAATTATCAGGAAACCTGTTCTTTTGAGGAGGTCGTGCCCGCCGTGGACGCCCCGGACCAGCCCGACTCGACAGATCTCGGTCTCCCCTCGTCCCTGCGCGCGACGCGCTCTGGAAGCGTCGCCGTGCTGACCCTGAACAGGCCCGCCAAGCGCAACGCGATCGACGACGCCACCCTGCTCGGACTGGAGCGGTTCTTCACCACGCTGCCGGACGACATCGCGTGTGTGGTGCTCGCAGCAGAGGGCGAGCACTTCTGCTCGGGACTCGACCTCTCGGAGATGGCCGAGAGGGACACCCTCGCCGGGGTGCGCCACTCGCGGATGTGGCACCGGGTCTTCGAGCAGATCGAGTTCGGGCCGGTCCCCGTCATCTCCTCGCTCAAGGGTGCGGTCGTCGGCGGCGGTCTCGAGCTGGCTGCCGCCACCCACCTGCGGGTTGCCGAGCGATCCACGTTCTACGGCCTGCCCGAAGGCATGCGCGGCATCTTCGTCGGCGGCGGCGCGTCCGTGCGGGTGCCGCGGCTGATCGGGGTGGCGAGAATGGCGGACCTGATGCTCACAGGACGGCGGTACGACGCCGAAGAAGGTGCCTCGATCGGGCTCTCGCAGTATGTCGTCGACGAGGGCACCGGTCTCGACGTGTGTCTGCAGCTCGCCGGCCGGATCGCCCAGAACGCCACCCAGACCAACTTCGCGATCATCCAGGCACTCCCCCGGATCGCCGAGGCCAACCCCCGCGAGGGGTACTTCATGGAGGCGATGATGGCCGCCATCGCCCAGGGCACCGACGACGCCAAGGCCCGCATGCAGGCCTTTCTCGACGGGCGTGCCGAGCGATGACCGGTGGGTCGGCGATCACCACCGGCGACATCGTCTGGCGCCCACCCGCCGATGTGCTCGACCGGACACAGGTGGGTCGCTTCCTGTCCTGGCTCAACACACATCGCGGACTCGATCTGCGCGAGCACGAGGAGCTCTGGCGTTGGTCCGTCGACGACCAGGAGGGCTTCTGGTCGGCGATCTGGGAGTTCTTCGAGGTCACCGACCACGGGGCCCGCACCTCGGTGTTGACCGGGCGCGAGATGCCCGGCGCGCGCTGGTTCACCGGCTCCCGTCTGAACTACGCCGAGCACGCGTTGCGCGGCGCCGGGGCCGAGGACGGCGAGGTAGCCGTCATCGCCCGTTCCCAGACCAGGAGCGACCGCTCCCTGACCTGGGGCATGCTGCGAGACCAGGTGGCTCGAGCGCGGCGAGCGCTGGTCGACCTCGGGGTCGGACCGGGCGACCGGGTGGCCGGGTATCTCCCGAACTCCCCCGAGGCACTGGTCGCCTTCCTGGCCACGGCCGGGCTGGGCGCGGTCTGGACGAGCTGTGCGATCGAGTTCGGTCCGCGCAGCGTCATCGACCGGTTCGGCCAGGTCGAGCCTGTCGTGCTCATGGTCGCGGGCGGCTATCGCTACGGCCACAAGGAGGTCGACCGGAGGAGCGAGGTCGCCGAGATCGTCGCGTCGCTGCCCGGGGTGCGTCACGTTCTCGACATCGAGTACGGCGACTGGCGTGTCGAGGGTGCCCTGGCCTGGCCCATGCTCCTGGAGAGGGTGACTGCCCCGCTGACGGCCACGACGCCCGTGCCGTTCGACCACCCCCTGTTCGTGCTCTTCTCCTCCGGCACCACGGGGCCTCCGAAGGCCATCGTGCACGGACACGGCGGCATCGTCCTGGAGCACCTCAAGAACCATGCGCTCTCGTGGGACCTGGGACCGGGAGACGTGGTGCAGTGGTACTCCACCACCGCCTGGATGATGTGGAACGCCCTGGTCTCGGGCCTGCTGGTCGGAGCGACGATCGTGATGATCGACGGTGATCCGGGGTACCCGGACCTCGGCTGGCAGTGGCGGCTCGCCGAGGAGACCCGCGCGACACTGATGGGCGCCAGCCCCGGCTTCGTGATGGCCTGCCGGTCGGCCGGGCTCGACCTCTCGGACCTGGACCTCAGCATCCGCGTGGTCGGCTCGGCCGGCGCACCGCTGCCCGCGGAGGGCTACGCCTGGATCGCCGAGAGTCTGGGGCCCGACGTCCTCCTCAACGTGGGTAGCGGCGGTACCGACGTCTGCAGCGGGCTGGTCCAGAACAACCCCCTGCTGCCGGTACGGGCGGGGATGATCTCGGGCCGGGCGCTCGGCGTCGATGTGCACGCCTACGACGAGGCCGGCGACGAGGTGGTCGGGGAGCCCGGCGAGCTGGTGGTGACCGCCCCGATGCCGTCGATGCCGGTCGGCTTCTGGGGTGACGAGGACGGCTCGCGACTGCGCGAGACCTACTTCGACCACTACCCGGGCATCTGGCGCCACGGCGACTGGATCGTCTTCGAACCGGATGGCAGCTGCCGCGTCACCGGGCGCAGCGACGCGACCCTGAACCGCGGCGGCGTCCGACTCGGCACCGCCGAGTTCTACCGGGTCGTCGAGGAGCTGCCCGAGGTCGCCGACAGCCTGGTGGTGCACCTCGAGGACCCCGAAGGCGGGAACGGCGAGCTGATCCTCTTCGTCGTCACCAGGGGTGAGCCCGAGGACACGCTCATCGGCACGATCCGTTCGGCCCTCCGTCGCGCACTCTCGCCCCGTCACGTCCCCGACCAGATCCTCCGGGTGCCCGCGATCCCTCGCAACCTGACCGGCAAGAAGCTCGAGCTGCCCGTCAAGCGGATCCTCCAGGGCGTCCCGGCAGCCCAGGTGACAAGTCGTGACGCGCTCGCCGACCCGACGTCACTGGACGCCTTCGTCGCTCTGTCCGATGAGCGGAGCCGCTCGACCGGTGCGGTGGTCCGATGAGCACCGTGCGGAGCCGGCCGGCCGCGGTCGCTGTGGTCGGAGCCGGCTCCATCGGGAGCAGCTGGGCCAGCCTGCTCCTGCACCATGGTCTGCAGGTCGAGGTCGCCGATCCCGGCGCGGGCACCGAGGAGCGACTGCGCGCGGCGGTTGCCGAACACCTCACCGAGCTCGCGCCCGACACCCTCGCCGACGAGGCCCTCCGGCGCCTGCGCTTCACCCCCGACGCGGCCGCCGCGGCCGCGCGAGCCGACCTCGTCATCGAGGCCGGTCCCGAGCACCTCGACGTCAAGCGTGCCCTGTTCGCCGCGCTCGACGAGGCCACCCAGCCGGACGTGGTGCTGGCGAGCAGCTCCTCGGGGTTCGGCCCGAGCAGCTTCCAGGGCGCGTGCCGTCACCCCGAGCGGGTCGTCGTGGCCCACCCGTTCAACCCTCCGCACCTGATTCCCCTGGTCGAGGTCGTGGGCGGGCGGCACACCTCGGAGGAGACCGTCGAGGCGACGATGACGATCATGACGCTCCTCGGTCGACGACCCGTCCGGGTGCGGGCCGAGCTGCCCGGCCACGTCGTCAACCGCCTGCAGGCTGCGCTCTGGCGCGAGGCCTACGACCTCGTGGCTCGAGGCGCCATCTCGGTGTCCGACCTCGATCTCGCCGTGTCGTCGGGGCCGGGACTGCGGTGGGCGCTGCTCGGACCCATCGCCACCCAGCACCTCTCGGGAGGTGCTGGCGGCCTGGCGCACGTGCTGGAGCACCTCGGTCCGCCGATGGTCGACTGGTGGGCCGACCTCGGCGAGCCCGAGCTCACCCCCGAGCTCGCCGAGCGGCTGGTGGACGGTGTCACCGAGGAGCTGGGTGGTCGAGAGCGCGAGATCAGGGCGCGACGCGACCGCGCACTCGGCGACCTGCTCGCACTCAAGGCCCGCCTCGGCCTGTCCACGCCCTCGACGGACGGGAGCATCGCATGAGGGACCAGGGTCTCGGATCATGGACCGGGCGCCGCGCCAGGATGACCCCGGCCAAGGTGGCGCTGGTCCAGGACGGCACGTCCACGACGTACGCCGAGCTGCACCGGGCAGCCACTCGTGTGGCCCACGGGCTACGGCTGCGAGGCGTCGAGCGCGGTGACCGAGTGGCCTTCCTCGGCCTGAACTCGGTGGAGATGGTCGTGGCCATGCTCGGCAGCGCGAAGCTGGGCGCCGTCTTCGTTCCGGTCAACACCCGCCTGGCCGAGCCCGAGCTGCGGCACGTCCTGGGCCACAGTGGCGCAAGACTGCTTCTGGTCGAGGACGCTCTGGCGGCTCAGGCCGGCACGCCTGCCGTGGCCGCCCTCGGGATCGACTCGGTCGCCTTCGCCCGTGCCGGCGGTGGCGGACTGGTCGAGGTCTCCTCCACCGACGAGACGGAGCTCGACGAGGCGATCGGCCTGGACGACCTCTTCATGATCCAGTACACCTCGGGCACGAGCGGGATCCCCAAGGGCGTGATGCTCACCCACGGCAACGTGGTGTGGAACGTCGTCAACCTCCTCGTCGACATCGATCTCGGCAGCGAGGAGGTCGCCCTGGTGACTGCTCCCCTGTTCCACACCGCCGCGCTCAACCAGGTGCTCTTCCCGACGATCCTCAAGGGCGGCACGTCCCTCATCGAGGCGAAGTTCGATGCGGTGCGGGCCATCGACCTGATCGAGTCGGAGCGGGTCACCCTGCTGTTCGGAGTCACCTCGATGTACCTCGCGCTCGCTGCGACGCCACGCTTCGGCGAGGCCGATCTGACAAGCCTGCGTCTGGCCCTCAGCGGCGGAGCGCCGATCCCCGAGTCCCTGTTGCGCACCTGGCTGGAGCGGGGTCTGATGATCGTGCAGGGCTACGGGCTGACCGAGTCCTCGCCCGGGGCCACGATGCTGCGGGCGGCCGACGGCGTCCGGAAGCTCGGCTCGGCGGGGACGTCGTGCTTCTTCTCCGACGTTCGCGTCGTCCAGGACGACGTCGAGGTCGACGTCGGTGAGCCGGGCGAGGTGTGGGTGTCCGGGCCGAACGTCAGCCCGGGCTACTGGAACGACGACGAGGCCACGCAGCGAGCCTTCGAAGACGGCTGGCTACGGACCGGTGACCTGGCCATTCGGGACGACGAGGGCTATCTCCGGATCGTGGACCGGCTCAAGGACATGTACATCTCCGGCGGCGAGAACGTCTATCCGGCCGAGGTGGAGCGCGCCTTGTACAGCCATCCGGGCATCGCCGAGTGTGCCGTGATCGGCGTGCCCGACGACACGTGGGGCGAGGTCGGACGCGCCTTCGTCGTGCTGCGCGACGGCCTGGAGCTCGACGCCGACGAGCTGCTCGCCCATCTCGACGGGCGCCTGGCTCGCTACAAGCGGCCGAGGTCGGTGGTGTTCGTGAGCGAGCTTCCGCACAACGCCTCGGGCAAGCTCCTCAAGTCCAGGCTTCGAGAGTCGAACCCGTGAGCCGCTACGAGCCCCGGATCGACCTCGACGCGATCTCCGCTCTCGACGTACACGTGCACGTCGAGTCCGACGGGCACGGGCACCTGTCTCTGGACGACGAGCTGCTGGCGGCGTCGGAGGCGTACTTCAAGAGCGCGGAGGGCCGCACCCCGACCGTCGAGGACCTGGCCTCCCGCTACCGGGCTGCGGGGATGGCAGCGGTCGTCTTCACCGTCGACGCCTCCACGGCAACCGGGCACCCCGCGCTCTCGAGCGAGGAGATCGCCGAGGTCGCCGCTCGCCACGCCGACGTGCTGGTCCCGTTCGGCTCGGTCGATCCCCACCAGGGCGCCGCGGCCGTCGAACGCGCGAGGCGTCTCGTCGAGGACCACGGCGTCCGGGGGTTCAAGTTCCACCCGAGCCTGCAGGCCTTCTCACCCGACGACCCCGACCTCGCGCCGCTCTGGGACACGATCCAGAGCCTCGCGGTGCCCGCGCTGTTCCACACCGGCCAGAACGGGATCGGGGCCGGCCTGCCGGGCGGTCGCGGAATCAGGCTGCGGTACTCGAACCCGTTGCTGCTCGACGACGTCGCGGCGGACTTCCCCGAGCTGACAGTCATCCTGGCCCACCCCTCGGTCCCCTGGCAGGCCGAGGCGATCTCCATGGCGACCCACAAGGCCAACGTCTTCATCGACCTGTCCGGCTGGCGTCCGAAGTACTTCCCACCCGAGCTGGTCCGCGCGGCCGGTGGGACCTTGCACGACAAGGTGCTGTTCGGTAGCGACTACCCGTTGATCACCCCCGAACGGTGGCTCTCCGACTTCCAGGATCTGGGCATCGACCCGGGGCACCTGCCCGGCATCCTCAAGCACAACGCGGCCCGGATCCTCGGCCTGGCCTGAGCCTGTCTACGATTGACCGGGGTCGGAACACCAGGAGAGCACCGATGACGGCAGCGACGCTCGGCGACGGGTCGACACCCGCCAAGCCGACGCTGCTCTACCTGATGAAGCAGGTCGAGCTCGCCGTCCGGGCCGAGCTCGACGAGCTCACCAGGCCCTTCGGCCTCACCGCGCTCCAGTACACCGCCCTCACCGTTCTGGAACGCCACCCCGACCTGACTGCGGCCCATCTGGCCCGGCACTCCTTCGTGACGCCCCAGAGCATGGCCGACATGGTCACCGCGCTGCTCGCAAGCGGGCTCATCGAGCGCCACCGTGATCCGAACGACCGGCGCCGGCTCGTGATCGCACTGACCCCGTCGGGCCGGCGCCTCCTCGACGACCTGCGTCCGCAGGTCGTCGTGCTCGAGGAACGCACCCTGGCGTTGCAGACGCCGGCCCAGGCCGAAAACCTGCGCACGTCACTGGAGGCGTGCCGCCGGGCTCTGCTGCCCGAGCGTTCGAGCGCCGCGGCGAGGTCACGCGGGCCAGCCGAAAAATAGCAGGAAACTTGTTCATTTTTCTTCCGCTGAGTGGAAGAGGAAGCGAGCCTGGTTGAGGTCATCGGTGGTTTGCTCTCCGCCATGAGTGAGACCTCCGCCACACAGGACGCTTCGTCGTCCGACCTTCCGAGACTGACCACCGGGACCCTCGCCGCCGCGGTCGCCGCCTGCTTCGTGGCTCAGATCGGGCTGAGCATTCCAGCCGTGATCAACGGATTCATCAACCAGGACCTCGGAACCACGTCCACCCAGCTGACCTGGGTCTCCGACGCGTTCCTGGTGCCCGTGACCCTTCTGGAGCTGTCGTTCGGTGTCGTCGGAGACCTCTTCGGCCGCAAGCGACTGCTCGCCATCGGCGCCGGCCTCATGGTCGTCGGAGGACTGCTCGGGTTCTTCACCCCCTCCGGAGGCACCGGCACCCTCCTGACCGGACAGGCCATCAGCGGCATCGGCGCAGCAGCGATCTTCCCGACGTCCGTGGCGATGCTGGCCGCGGGGACACACACGGTGCGGGACCGTGCCCACGCGATCTCGATCTGGGCCGCGGCGCTCACCGCCGGTGGGTTCATGTCACCGGTCCTCGGCGGCATCCTCGCCCGGATCCACCACTCCGGCGGCGACCAGGCCAGCTGGCGCTACGCCTTCCTGGCGATGGCCGTCCTCGCAGCCGCGAGCGTCGCGATCACGGTGCTCGCCGCGCAGAACTCATCCTCGCCGGAGGGCCGCTCCCTGGACTGGCCTGGCCAGATCACTGTCGCGATCGCCCTCTTCGCGTTGCTGTTCGGCGTGATCCAGGGCGCGGACGACGGGTGGGGCAGCGGGCGGGTCGTCGGCGCCTTCGTGATCGCAGTCGTCTTCCTGGTCGTGTTCGTGCTCGTCGAGCTCCGGGTCGAACGGCCCCTGATCGAGCTCCACCTGTTCGGCAACCGGATGTTCACCGTGTCGGCAGTGGTCACCGTGCTCGGCATGTTCGCCTACCTCGGCACCGCCTACGACACCAGCATCCGGCTGTCGGCCATCCAGGAGTACTCGCCGCTCAAGACGTCGATCGGGTTCGTGTGCCTCAACATCATGGGCGTGGTCCTGTTTCCCGTCAGTACCAAGATGCTCGAGCGGTTCAACCCGGGCTGGGTGCTCGCGCTGGGCATGGCGCTGATCGGGATCGGTGATGTCGTGCTCGCCGCGATCCCCGCCACCAACCTCTCCATCGGTGCGGTGGCCGTGCCGCTCCTCGTCGTGGGCGCAGGCTTCAAGACGGCGGTCACCGCGATCACCGTCGTCGCCGTCAACAGCGTTCCCACGCCCAAGGCAGGCATGGCGAGCGGTGCGACGAGCATGCTGCGCGACTTCGGTCTGACGCTCGGTCCGGCGATCGTGGGCGCGATCGCGCTGACGAATGCGGCCAACGCCATCAACGCCAAGATCGCCGCCTCGCCGACGGTGCAGAAGGCTCTGGACTCGTTCTACGCCGCTCCCGCCCATGTTCCGCCCGCCCAGCAGGCCCAGGTCTCCGCGGCGGTCGGCGCGGTGAAGTCCGGTCCCCTCGGGCAGAACGGCGTGCCTGCGCAGGTCCCCGGCCCAGACGGCAAGCTGGTGCCGTTCAACCCGCTCAAGGACATCGCCTTCCACGCGCTGTCCCACTCCTACGCGATCGGCTACCTGGTGTGCGGGATCTCGGCGCTCGTCGCCGCTCTGATCGCAGCGGCGATGCTCGGCGGCCGCAAGCACACTCACACGTTCGTGGACAACGCCTTGAGAGCCGAGACGCACTGAGCGGCCCACCGTCGACCTCGGTCGCGTCCAAGGTGCTCGCCCTGCTGGGCGCGTTCGACGCGGCGAACCGCGAGCTCAATCTGACCGAGCTGGCCACCAGAGCGGGTCTGACCCTGTCGACGGCGCAGCGTCGAGCCGCCGAGCTCGTCTCCTGGGGGGCTCTGGAGCGTTCCGGGTCCGGACGGTACCGAGTCGGGCTTCGCCTGTGGGAGGTGGGGTCGCTGGCTCCTCGTGGGGTCCCGCTTCGCGAGACGGCGCTCCCGTTCCTCGAGGACCTCTACGTGGTGACGCGGGAGAACGTCCAGCTCGCGGTTCGCGAGGGCACCGAGGCGGTCTTCGTGGAGCGGATCGCCGGTCGCTCGGCCGTGCCGGTGCTGACGCGGGTCGGCGGACGGTTCGCCCTGCACGCCACCGGGGTCGGGCTGGTGCTTCTCGCCCACGCCCCCCGCGAGGTGTTCGACGAGGTGGTCGCGGCCGGTCTCACCCGGTACACCCCCAACACCGTCACCGACCCGACCCGGCTGCGCCAGGCGCTGGCCGAGGTGCGGCGAGACGGGTACGCCGTCAGCCGCGGAGCCGTCACCGAGGACGCGCTCTCGGTAGCCGCGCCGATCACCGACGAGCGCGGCGCGGTCGTCGCTGCGGTGTCGCTGGTGGTCGCCCTCGACAGAGCGCGACCCTCCGCCTTGGCGCCGGTCGTGCGCACAGCCGCCCGGGGCATCTCGCGCGCCTACGCGGGAAGGGCCGAAGCGCCCTTGCACTGAGTGCAAAGCGTGTGGTCGCCCGTCTCGTCCACTGCGCACCCTGGGTCCATGACCGACGAGACCCTGCGCGACCGCGTCAACGCCAAGATCTTTCCCTACCCCCTGGACACGTGGTACGCCGCCGCCTGGGACCACGAGGTCACCCACCGGGCCATCCTCGCGCGCACCGTCGCCGGCAGGCCGCTGGCGATGTACCGCACCGAGTCCGGTCGCCCCGTGGCCCTCGCCGACGCCTGCTGGCACCGGCTGGCCCCGCTGTCCATGGGCAAGCTCGTCGGCGCCGACGAGATCCAGTGCCCGTACCACGGGCTGCGCTACAACCCCGCCGGGCGCTGCACGCATCTGCCCGCGCAGGAGACGATCAACCCGAGCGCCGCGGTGCCGTCGTACCCGATCGTCGAGCGCTACCGCTACCTGTGGGTGTGGCCCGGCGACCCCACGAAGGCCGACCCGGCGACCATCCCGGACATGCACCAGATGGACGACAGCCAGTGGGCCGGAGACGGGCTGACCATCGCGGCCGCCTGCAACTACCAGCTCATCCTCGACAATCTGATGGACCTGACCCACGAGGAGTTCGTCCACGGCTCGAGTCTCGGGCAGGACGAGCTCAGCCAGTCCGAGTTCAGCACTCGGCTGGAGAGCGATGGCCATGTCACCGTGACCCGCTGGATGGTCGACGTGGAGGCGGCGCCGTTCTGGGCCAAGAACATCCGGGACCGCTTCCCGGACTTCACCGGCCGCGTGGACCGGTGGCAGATCATCCACTACTACGCCCCGAGCACGATCTGCATCGATGTCGGCGTCGCCCCCACCGGGACCGGGGCGCCCGAGGGCGATCGGAGCCGGGGCGTCAACGGCTACGTGATGAACACGATCACTCCCGTGAGCGAACGCACCTCCCACTACTTCTGGGCCTTCATGCGCAACTACCGCCTGGAGAGCCAGCAGATCACCACCGAGCTCCGCGAGGGCGTCCGACGTGTGTTCGGCGAGGACGAGCTGATGCTGAGGGCACAGCAGGAGGCGATCGACGCCAACCCGGACTACGCGTTCTACAGCCTCAACATCGACGCCGGCGGCATGTGGGTACGTCGCATCCTGGACCGGATGCTCCGGGCCGAAGGACGGCTGGCGGACGTCGCCCCGGACGTGCCGGCCGACGCGCGTGCCCTGACCGGCGACGTGACCCGATGACCAACATCGCCGCCCACGACTGGCACACCTGCCGGATCGTGGAGGCCCACCTGATCACCGAGCGGTCTCGCCGGATCACCCTGGAGCGACCACGGCCTCTGGGGAGGCCGGCCGAGCCTGGCTCCCACGTGGATGTCCGGGTGCGGCTCACCGACGCGATCACCGACGTACGTTCGTACTCGGTCGTGGAGTCCGATGCGTCCGGGCGGCTGATCACCATCACCGTGCAGCGCGCCGAGCACAGCCGTGGCGGCTCGGCCTACCTTCACCGACTCGAGGTGGGCGACCTGATCGAGGCCACCCGGCCATTGCCGGACTTTCCGCTCCTCCTCGGCGCCGACAGCTACACGCTTCTCGCCGGAGGCATCGGCGTGACCGCACTCGTTGCCAGCGCTCGGGCGCTGGCCCGACTCGGCGCGGACTACCGACTCGTCTACGTCGGTCGGCGCCGAGCGGCGATGGCCTATCTGGAGCTGCTCGCCGCCGAGCACGGCGACCGGCTACGACTGCACATCGATGACGAGGGGACCGCGCTCGAGGTGTCGGACCTGGTTCGCGAGATCGCGGCGGCCCCCGGCCGTGGCGAGCTCCTGATGTGCGGACCGGTGAGGCTGATGGACGAGGTACGGCGAGCCTGGGCACAGGAGGGTCTGTCACCGGTCGACCTGCGCTTCGAGACCTTCGGCAACAGCGGGTGGTACGACGCCCAGCCGTTCGAGGTCAGCATTCCCGAGCTCGGGATCACGACCACGGTGAGCACCGCCCAGACCATGCTCGACGCCCTCACCGAGGCGGGGGCCGAGCTGATGTGGGACTGCCGCAAGGGCGAGTGCGGCTTGTGCACGATGGCGGTCGCCGGCCTCGACGGGGAGCTGGACCACCGGGACGTGTTCCTCAGCGACTCACAGAAGCAGGCAGGCGACCGGGTGTGTGCCTGCGTCACCAGGGTGGTGGCCTCGACGACCCGGACGCCGGCCAGGGTCACCCTGGCGTCCGTCTGACCGATCCCGACCTCCGACAAGGTCGTCAACGCCCGGCCTCGTCCTGGCCGACCGCGAGTCCTGCCTGAGCGACTTCCTCCTGGAGCTGCCGCGGACCCGCACGACCCCGAGTGCGAGGTCCCTCGTCACCGCTTTGGCAGCGAAGGAGACAGGTCACTCGCCCCACACGTCTGCGGCGGTCTCCACGATCAGGGCGAGCTTGGCCTTCTCCTGATCGACGGTGAGGTTGTTGCCCTCCACCGTCGAGGAGAAGCCACATTGTCCCGAGAGACACAGCTGCTCCAGGGGAACGTACCGGGCCGCTTCGTCGATGCGTCGCTTGAGCTCGTCCTTGGACTCGAGCTCCGGGCTCTTGGTCGTGACCAGACCCAGCACGACGAGCTTGCCTTCGGGCACGTAGCGCAGCGGCTCGAACCCACCGGAACGCTCGTCGTCCCACTCGCAGAAGAAGCCGTCCACCTCGAGCCCGCCGAAGAGCGCTTCGGCGACGAAGTCGTAACCCCCCTCCGCCGTCCATGACGAACGGAAGTTGCCACGACACATGTGCGTCGTCACTCGCAACCCCGCTGGCCGGTCCGCCAGTGCGACGTTGATCTGCCGGATGTACCGCTCGTGCTGGTGCTCGGCGTCCCCTCCCTTCTCCTGCAGCTCCGCACGCTGGGCCGGGTCGTTGAGGTAGGCCAGGCTGGTGTCGTCGAGCTGGAGGTACGTGCAGCCGAGCGCAGCGATCTGCTTCACCTGCTCGGCGTACGCCGCCGACAGGTCACTCCAGAACTCGTCCTCATCGGGGTAGACGGACTTGTCGATCGCTGCAGGCCCGCCGCGGTAGTGCACCATGCTGGGCGACGGGATGGTGAGCTTCGGCGTGGCGCCGGTGACCACGGACCGCAGGAACTCGAAGTCCTGGCCGAAGATGGTGTGGTCGAGGCCGACCTTCCCGTCGACCACCAGGGCGGCCGACCTGAAGTCCAGGTCCCCCTCCGCGTTGCGGAAGTGCACCTCGATCGTCGCGTCCGTGCGGTGGATCCCTGCGAGCTGGTAGATGAAGTCCATGTGCCAGGACGTACGGCGGAACTCCCCGTCGGTGGCGGTCTGCAGCCCGAGGTCCGCCTGCATCTTGACCACGTCGCGGATGGCGTCGTCCTCCACGGCGCGAAGCTCCGCCGCGTCGATCCGGCCGTCGGCGTGATCGGCCCTCGCCTGCAACAGGTTCGGTGGTCGAAGCAGGCTCCCCACATGGTCGGCACGGAAGGGCGGGAGGTCGCGCGCCATGGCATTCCTTTCGTGGTGTCGAGCTGTGCTCGTCGATTCTCCGCTGCCACGTGGGCGATCGGTGGCTGGGTGCCAGGACCTGTGCAGCAGCGTGGTCTCACCCTCGGTCGGCGACCGGAACAGGTCAAGGGCGTCCCATCGTGCGAGGCGGACGGGCACGCGACCAGCCCGGGCCGCGGTGGCCGACACAACTACATCGCTGTAGTTACCCGGAACCGGTTGCCTCGTTCGGCTGTTACCAGTGTGATTGCTGCTACTCCTGTGACTCACAACCGCTCTGGAGGCCCCTCTTGTCCCACTCACGGTCCGGTCCCTCGAACCGTGCGGCCGCTGCCTTCCTGCTCGTCGGGGCCCTGATGTTTCCCCTCCTCGCCGTCGTGAGCGGCTCGGCGCCGGCCGACGCTGCGAGCGGTCCGACGTCCGATCGCCGGGTCGTCCGCTTCGACGGGTTGACGTTCTCGGTCCCGCGAGGCTGGCCGGTACGCCGCTTCGCGAGTGGCTCGGCGGGGTGCGTCCGGCTCGACCGGCATGCGGTCTACCTCGGCCAACCGGACAGGTCGACCTGTCCGCCGCATCTCGTCGGTACCGTCACGGCGGTCCAGGTCCTGCGTGGCACTGATCGACTCACCGGAGACCACACCCTGAACCCCCACGGGCTGGCGGTGTTCGGCGGCGGCGACGTCGACGGTTACCAGCAGGTCCAGGCAGCATCGGGGGGAGCGCGCGTCCAGGTCACCACAGGCGGTCGCCCGGCCCTGGCGGACGAGATCGTGGCCAGCGTCCGACAGACCGGACGCGTCGGCTTTGCGCAGATGCAGAACCTGGGGGGCCGCGAGGCGCCACAGCGGCGCAGCACTGCCGCGGCGACACACACGTCGACGGGCTTGGGGTTCGACGCCTGCTCTGCGCCGTCGGTCAAGGCGATGCAAGCCTGGGGTGCCTCGCCGTACCGCACCATCGGGGTGTACGTCGGGGGCGTCGCGCGCGCCTGTTCGCAGCCCCACCTCACGGCCTCATGGATCAACACCCTCGCGGGGATGGGGTGGGCGGTCGTTCCCACCTACGTAGGTCTCCAAGCCCCGTGCACCCGGTTCACCAACCGGATCGCGCCATCCAGGGCGGCGGCCCAGGGAGCTGCCTCTGCGACCGACGCCGTCAGCGACCTCCAGGCACTGGGACTTCCGGTGGGCAGCCCGGTGTACTTCGACATGGAGAGCTATCCGACGACCAGCCGCACCTGCGTGAAGGCAGTCAGAACGTTCCTGGACCGATGGACCGCCCGGCTGCACTCGTCGGGCTACAGGTCCGGCGTCTACAGCAGTGTCGGCTCGGGGATCACCCAGCTGGTGAAGGCCGCCCAGAAGACCTCGTTCCACGCCCCCGACGACATCTGGTACGCACGCTGGGACGACCGGGTCTCGACGACAGGCGACCCCTACGTACCCGACACGATGTGGTCGGACAACCAGCGGATCCACCAGTACCGCGGTGGCCACAACGAGACCCACGGCGGCGTCACCATCAACATCGACAGCGACGCCGTCGACGCCGACACCGTAGGACCGCCCGGCTCCGGGGGTGTCGCCGTCCACACCACCACCGCCGTGAACCTGAGGCCGGGCCCCAGCGTCCACTCCGGCGCTGCGCTGGCCACGATGCCGAGGGGAACCACACCGAGCTACCACTGCTGGGCCAAGGGGCAGGCGGTCAACGGCGTCGATGTGTGGTTCAACGTCACCTACGGCACCAAGACGGGTTACTACACGGCGGCCTACTCCAGCAGCAGCTTCAGCCGCGACTCGCAGATCACCACGAGGTACGGCCTCGCGCGGTGTGGTGCGGCCGCGGCCGTGCGGCTGAGTCCATCGGACGGGCGGCGCTCCACGGTCTTCGCCGGGTTCGGGTCGGGATTCAGCCCCCGCTCGACCGTCACCCAGCGCCTGGTGCAGCCGGACGGGACCCGGTACCCCGGCACCTTCACCCAGCGAAGCACGACCAACCGGTCGGGCTCCTTCAAGTGGTCGTGGACCTGGAGGTCCGGAGACCAGTTCGGCCGCTACACCCTGGTCTCGGTCGACGTGTCGGGCGTTCGCGCGCGGGCGTCGTACATCGTCTATCGGGGTGCGATCCGCAACACCAGCGCCCCCACCGTGACCGGGACCACTCGAGTGGGGATGACCCTGACCGCGTCGCCCGGCACATGGTCGAAGCCCGGCGTTTCGCTGACCTACGAATGGCTCCGCGGAGGGTTGACCATAGGCGGCCAGACCGCCCCGACGTACACGCTGCGGCCGGCGGACCAGGGTTCCACGATCTCGGTCCGGGTACGGGCCACCAAGCCGGACTACGCGGCTGCGACTGCGACCTCGACACCGACGTCGCCGGTAGCGCTGGGACTGATGGTGTGCCCGGACCAGCCCACCGTGACCGGCCGGCTGCGCACAGGTCGCACGGTGACCGCCACCTCGTTGGGGTGCACGTCGCCGACCGGCGTGGCCTACCGCTACCGCTGGCTCCGCGACGGCCGGGCGATCCGCGGCGCCACGCACCGCACCTACACCCTCAGGCCCGCCGACCGCGGAGACCACCTGAAGGTTCGGGTCCGCGCCGAACTGACCGGTTACCAGGACGCGGTCGGAACCTCCCCGGCCCGTCGGGTCAGCAGCTGACTCTTGGCGGATCTAGGTGGACTCAGACCGTCCGGCATAGGCCACCGCGAGCCTGAACACCGCCCAGAGCACGCCGCCGACCCCCGACGCGATCAGCGCCAGCCCGAAGTCTGGTTGGAACAGGCGGATCGTGCTCAATGGCGCGCCGAACAGCCTCGGCACCAGCACGAGCATGACCCATGCCGCCACGGTTGTCGTGAGCAGGGGGAACCACAGGCTGAACAGCCCAGCGACACCGGACTTGGCGCGGATCTGTCTACGATGACGCCAGGCCCAGACCATGCTGAGCAGGTAGACGATCGGCAGCAGCACCACGCCGAGGAACAGCACCTGCCGAGGCAAGGGAGACCCCTCGCCGCCGTAGTCCAGCCCCAGGGCCCTGGCCGTGATGCCGTTGCGGAGGCCGATCGTCTCCCCGAAACCCATCCCACTCCCGGCGTTGACGAGGACCACGACGCCGCTCCTCCGGTCCGGCGCCATGGTCGCGAGTGCCTCGAAGCCGGGGGTCGAGCCGTCGTGCCACGCCGTCGCCGTCTCCGGGTCCAGGAACCAGCCGAAGCCGTAGTGCCGCGACCCGGTGCCGGCCGGTCTCAGCATCTGCGCCTTGTCCGTCGCGGTGACCACGTCGTCCTCGCCGTTCATCATCATCTGCAGATAGAGCGCCAGATCGCCTGCGCTGGCGACGATCCCGCCCGCGGGGGCCATGCCTCGTCCGGGGGGGCTGTCGCGGATCGGCCGCTTGGTGCCGAACCACGGGGTGTGACCGGTCGCCATCGTGTCGTGGGACTTGCCGTCGGCCACGAAGCTGTGCTCCATGCCGATCGGCTTGAGGATGTGATCGGTGACGTAGTCCTGGTAGGACCGCCCGCCCATCACCTCCACCAGACGGCCGAGGATGAGGTAGTTGGCGTTGGAGTACTCCCACCGCTCGCCGGGTCCGTGCGCTGGGCCCTGGGCCGCGAGCCCTTCGACCCGACGTGCCAGCTCGTCGTCTCCGCCGGAGACGTCGGTGTACGACGAGTTGCCCTGCAGGGTGGAGTAGCCGCTGGTGTGGCTGAGCAGCTGACGGACCGTGACGGTGCCGGCCGGCTGGCGCGAGAAGTCGTCGAGGTAGTGCGAGATCCCGGTGTCGAGATCGACCTCGCCGGCCTCGACCAGCTGCATCACGGCGAGCGCGGTGAAGCCCTTGGAGATCGAGCCGGTCAGGAACGGGGTGTCCGCCGTGACCTCGGTGTCTCCGCCCTGTTCGACCACGCCGTACCCCTGCACCGTCGTGATCTCCCCGTCGGTGACCACGGCGTAGGCAAGACCGGGAGCGCCGGACGCCGGTAGCTCATGGGCGACGAAGTCCTCGATTGATCCCTGCGGGATCGAAGGCACCGAGGTGGCGGCGCCGATCGCCAACATCGCGAGGAGCAGCCGCACATCCACGATCCTCCTCGGTTGGTCCGGCCGACAGGACCAAGACCCTAGCCCCTCGGGCGACCGCCTCGCGGGACAGGCGAGGATCACCAACCGCGCGCAGGCAAGCCGCTCCTGCCGGCCCGGCCAGAGCCAGGGGGTGCTGGTGGGACCGTGCACGGTCGAGATGTGCCCAGAACTCGCGCGGACGGCTCGATCGCCGGGGTCGAAGTGGCCAACAAGTGGCCGATGGCCATGTCGGGCTCCCACCAGGAGGACTCCGACATGGCCTGTGACCTGCGAGTTCGGTGGAGCTGAGGGGACTCGAACCCCTGACCCTCTGCATGCCATGCAGATGCGCTACCAGCTGCGCCACAGCCCCATGCTCACTCCCGGCGTCAGCCGGGCAACCTGCGGAATCCTAGCCAACCGGCCCATCGGTTGCGAAATCGGGTCCGTGGCGGGCCCCGACCGCCTTCTCGTTGTACGACGTGAGCCTCAGGCCGCCGCGGAGGGCGTGCTCCGACAGCACGCAGTAGCCGCAGTTCTCCGGTCCCTGCAGCGACCGTGACAGCTCCCACGGCCAGTCCAGCAGGCCCATGACCGCGACCTTCAGGCACGCGCCGTGGAGCACCACGACGCCGGCCTCCCCGGGTGCGAGCGAGGCCAGGCAGTCGCGAAGCGCGGGCACGACGCGGTCACGCACCTGTTGCGTCGTCTCCTCACCGGACACCAGGTGTGACTCGTCCTCGGCGAGCCACGCGGCGTACTCCTCGGGGAAGGCGGCGGCGAACTCGGCCCGGGTCAGCCCCGACCGCCTGCCGACGTCGTACTCCCGCAGGCGGGCGTCGGGCTCGACGCTCAGCCCGGTCGCGGCGGCGACGTACGCCGCCGTCTGCATGGCGCGGGCCAGGTCACTGGACCACAGTCGGGAGGGGCCGAAGCCGGCGAGCACCGGCGCGACCGTCGCCGCCTGGATCCGCCCGACGGCGTTGAGGTGCACGTCGGCGTGGCCCTGGGCGCGCTCCTCGGCGTTCCAGTCGGTCTCGCCGTGCCGGACCAGGACCAGGCTGCGCGGCTCAGGCACCCGCGGAGCCGGCGGTGACCTCGGCCGGCAGCTCGATCAGGGGGCAGTCGCGCCACAGCCGCTCGAGCGCGTAGAACTGCCGCTCCTCCTCGTGCTGCACGTGGACCACGACGTCGCCGTAGTCGATCAGCACCCAGCGACCGTCGCGCTCGCCCTCGCGGCGGGTCGGCTTCTCGCCCGCCTCACGGAGCTTGTCCTCGATCTCGTCGACGATCGACTTCACCTGCCGGTCGTTGGGCGCCGACGCGAGCAGGAACGCGTCGGTGATCGCGAGCTGGTCGCTGACGTCGAACGCCATGATGTGCTGCGCCAGCTTGTCCGAGGCCGCACGGGCGGCGATGTGGACGAGGCTGACGGCGTGTTCGGTGGCGGTCATACGGCACTTTCGTTGCTGGGGACTGTCTGAGGTGCGGTGGCCGGGCCGCGCGGGTAGAGGTGGTGCTTGGCGATGTACTGCACGACACCGTCGGGCACGAGGTACCACACGGGCTCGCCGCGCATCGTACGACGCCGGCAGTCCGTGGAGCTGATCGCCAGGGCCGGCACCTCGACCATCGTGACCCGGTCGTGCGGGATCTTCGCGAGCGTGTCTGCGTCCATCACGAACCCCGGCCGGGTACAGCCGACGAACTGCGCCATCGAGAAGAGCTCCTCCGCGTCCCGCCAGGTGAAGATCTCGGCCAGGGCGTCGGCGCCGGTGATGAAGTAGAGGTCGGCGTCGGGTCGCTGCCGGTGCAGGTCGCGCAGCGTGTCGACGGTGTACGTCGGACCGCCGCGGTCGATGTCGACCCTCGAGACCCAGAAGCGCGGGTTGGACGCGGTCGCGATCACGGTCATCAGGTAGCGGTCCTCGGCGGCGGTCACCTGACGCGCGGACTTCTGCCACGGCTCCCCGGTGGGGACGAACACGACCTCGTCGAGCTCGAACCACGCCTGCACCTCGGAGGCGGCGACGAGGTGGCCGTGGTGGATCGGGTCGAACGTGCCGCCCATCACCCCGACGCGGCGGGCGGGGGCGCTCATCTCGGGCCCCGTGCTCAGCTGTGCTCGCGTCCGGCGCCGAAGACCAGCAGGGCCAGCAGGAGCAGGAGCAGGATGCCGAGGCAGGAGCCACCGACGACCCAGTGGTTGATGATGAGCGGGCTGAGCATGGTTGAACCCTAGCCGACGCCCCGGTCAGCGCACGTGGCCGTCACCGGTGACGACGTACTTGGTCGAGGTCATCTCGGGCAGCCCCATCGGGCCACGGGCATGGAGCTTCTGGGTGCTGATCCCGATCTCGGCACCGAAGCCGAACTCACCGCCGTCGGTGAACCGCGTCGACGCGTTCACCAGCACCACCGCGGCGTCGACCTCGGCGGCGAACCGGCGGGCGGCCGCCTGGTCGCGGGTGACGATCGCCTCGCTGTGGCCGGTCGAGAAGCGTCGGATGTGGTCGAGCGCGGCGTCGAGGTCGGCGACGACGGCCGCCGAGATGTCGAGGCCGAGGTACTCCCGCGCGAAGTCGTCGTCGGTGGCCGGCACCACCGCGTCGTGCGCGAGGAAGGCGGCGTCGCCGTGGACGGTGACGCCGGCCTCCTGGAGTGCCGAGACCACCCGCGGGACGAAGGCGTCGGCGACGGCTGCGTGCACGAGCAGCGACTCGGCCGCGTTGCAGACGCTGGTGCGGTCGGTCTTGGCGTTGAGCACGATCGCGAGCGCCATGTCGAGGTCGGCCGCGGCGTCGACGTAGACGTGACAGTTGCCGACGCCGGTCTCGATCACCGGCACCGTCGACTCCTCGACGACCGACCGGATCAGGCCGGCGCCGCCGCGAGGCACGAGGACGTCGACGAGCCCGCGGGCACGCATCAGCTGCTTGACCGTCTCGCGAGACTCGGCCGGCACGAGCTGGACCGCGTCGGCCGGCAGCCCGCTGGTCCCGAGGGCGTCGCGCAGCACGGCGACCAGGGCGGCGTTGCTGTCGCGGGCGCTGCCGCTGCCCCGGAGCAGCACGGCGTTGCCCGACTTCAGGCAGATCCCGGCCGCGTCGACCGTGACGTTGGGCCGACCCTCATAGATCATCCCGACCACCCCGAAGGGCACGCGCACCTGACGCAGCTCGAGGCCGTTGGCCAGGGTGCTCCCGCGGACCACCTCACCGACCGGGTCGGGCAGGCGCGCGAGGTCGCGCAGGCCGTCGGCCATCGCGTCCACCCGCTCGCGGGTCAGCCGCAGCCGGTCGACCATGGGGGCCTCCGTGCCCGCCTCCTCGGCACGCCGTACGTCGGCGTCGTTGGCCGCGAGCACGTCGTCCGAGTGCTCCACCAGCGCGTCCGCCATCGCGTGGAGAGCGCTGTCCTTCGTGGCACGAGTCGCCAGCGCCAGGTCGCGGGACGCCTCCCGCGCCCGGCGTGCCTGCTGCTCGACGTCGCTGCTCATGTGGCGAATGTAGTCCGCGACGCGTTGCATGAGCGCCGCTCAGCCCTTGCGCTGGTTGACCTCTTCGGTCACCGCGGGGAGGACGGTGTGGAGGTCGCCGACGACGCCGAAGTCGACCAGGTCGAAGATCGGGGCCTCCTCGTCCTTGTTGACGGCGACGATGGTCTTCGAGGTCTGCATGCCGGCGCGGTGCTGGATGGCGCCGGAGATGCCGGCGGCGATGTAGAGCTGCGGCGAGACGGTCTTGCCGGTCTGGCCGATCTGGTAGCTGTGCGGCTTCCACCCGGAGTCGACGGCGGCGCGTGAGGCGCCGACGGCGGCACCGAGAGCGTCGGCGAGCTCCTCGACCGGCTCGAACCTGCCGCCGGTGCCGCGTCCGCCGGAGACCACGATCGCGGCCTCGGTCAGCTCGGGACGGCCGGTCGCCTGACGCGGCTGGGAGGCCACGATCGCCGCGCCCTTGGCCGTGTCGGAGACCGTGACCGCGACCTCCTCGACCTGGCCGGCGCCCTCGGCCTCGACGGGGGCCGCGGAGTTGGGCTTGACGGTGATGATGGGGGTGCCGTGGGTGACCCGCGCCTTGACCGTGTAGCTGCCGGCGAACACCGACTGCGTGGTCACCGGCCCGCCGTCGCCCGGCTCGACGTCGACGGCATCGGTGATCAGTCCCGAGCCGAGCTTGACCGCCAGTCGCGCCGCGATCTCCTTGCCCTCCGCGGACGACGCGATCAGCACGGCGCCGGGTGACGTCTTCTCGGCCAGCTGCTGGAGCGCCTCGGCCTTGGGCGCGACCAGGAACCCCTTGAGCGGGGCGTCGTCGATCGCGTAGACCTTCGCGGCGCCGTACTTCCTGACGGCGCCGGCGACCTCGGCGTTCTGGTCCGGGGGGCCGATGAAGACCGCGGACGGCTCGCCGAGGCGGGCGGCCAGGGTGAGCATCTCGTACGTCGGCTTCTTCACCGAGACACCGTCAGTGCCCTCGGCGTGGTCGACGACCACCAGGATCTCGCTCATGCGTCAGTCGCTCCTCAGATGAACTTCTTGGCGGCGAGGAACTCGGCCAACGCCTTGGCGCCCGAGCCTTCCTCGTCCTTGACGATCTCGCCGGCCTCGCGCGGCGGGCGGGCCGTGGTCTCCCCGACCTCGGTCCACGCCACCGAAAGCCCCACGTCGCCGGCATCGACACCCAGGTCGGACAGCGACAGCGTCTCCAACGGCTTCTTCTTCGCGGCCATGATGCCCTTGAACGACGGATATCGGGCCTCACCGGACTGGTCGGTCACCGACAGCACCAGCGGCATGGTCCCGCCCACGACCTCGGTCGCGGTGTCGCCGTCGCGCTGGATGCGCACCTGGTCACCCTGGGTCTCGACCTTCGACGCCAGGGTCAGCTGCGGCAGGCCCAACCGCTCGGCCAACATCGCCGGCACCACGCTCATCGAGCCGTCGGTCGACGCCATGCCACACATCACCAGGTCGTAGTCGCCCTTCTCGACCGCCTTGGCCAGCACCAGCGAGGTGGCGACCGCATCCGAGCCGGCGATCGCGTCGTCCACGACGTGGACGCCCTGGTCCGCACCCATCTGCAAGGCCTTGCGTACGGCGTCCACGGCCTGCTCGGGACCGACGCACAGCGCCGTCACGACGACGTCGTCGGGGCTCTCGGACTGCTCCTTGATCTGGAGCGCCTGCTCGACGGCGTACTCGTCGAGCTCGGACAGCAGGCCGCCGACCCCGACCCGGTCGACCGTCCGGTCGTCCTCGAAATGCCGGTCGCCGGTGGCGTCGGGTACGTACTTCACACAGACCGCGATGTTCATGACCGCGACGGCCCTCCTGTGTCCTCGGGGTGTGCTGGCGAGGCTACAAGGCCCCGCCTCGACGTCGGAACTCGGACCGCGGTGGCATCTCTCACAGTGACGCTGTCACGGTCCACGTCGTTGTCGCAGCGCCCTCCGGACACGGGTGCGGCCCCGGTGAGCGAGTCACCGGGGCCGCTGGTCCTGCTGCTGCGAGCGGGGTCAGACCTTGAAGGTCGCCTTGTCGCCCGAGCCCTTGAGGGTCTTGCTGCCGGTGTACTTGGCGGTGATGGAGTACTTGCCCTTCGCCTTGAGCTTCTTGAACGACGCCTTGGCGACGCCCTTCTTGTTGACCTTGCCCGTGATCGTCTTGATCTTCTTCGAGCCCTTCTTCAGCGTGAACTTCACCTTGCCGGTGACCTTCGACCCGAAGTGCGACTTGACCTTCGCGGTGCCGGTCGCCGTCTTCTTCTTCGCGGAGTACTTCGCCGACTCGGAGGTCTTCGTGGTGTCCTTGACGACCTTGACCGTGACCGGGTTGCCGCCGCTCATCAGCTGGGTGGTGCCGTCGTCGTTCGTGCACTTGCTGAAGTTGCTGGCCTTGGTCGGGAACTCGATGGACCCGACCGCCTGACCGCTCGAGTCGAAGCCGTTGAGCACGACGTCGTCGAGGTCACCCAGCGCGAAGGTGAAGCTGCCGACCTTGGTGCCCGCCAGGGTGCTGCCCTTGGCGTGGGCGTTGGTCGAGCCGCCGGCCCCGTTGCCGAGCGTGGTCTTCGCGATCTTGAGGTCCAGGCCCGCCAGGGAGCCGGTGGGCTTCGACGTGATGGTCCCGTTGAACTTGGCCCATCCCAGGGTGCTCGTCGCAAGGATCGTGGTGGTTGGGTCCAGCGTGAACATGGCAGTGTTCCCCAGGGGCTGTCCCACCGCCATCTTGGACGGCGCTGCCTTCACGTTGTAGACCGCAGAAGGTGTCGGGTTTCCGAGCGGGGTCATGCAGGTGTAGCTGACTGAGGCGGTCGACCCCCCGGCGGCCAGGGCGGGAGCGGCGGCTGCCGAGCCGAGCGCCAGCGCGGCGGCACTCGCGGCGCCCACGAGCTTGAGGTTGGTGTGACTACGGATTGACATGTGCGGAAGCCCTCCCAGGGGTTCGATCGCGACCGGAGCGCCTCTCTGGCGCCGCGTCTAACGCACCCCATCACACCGAAACCGCAAATGCCAGGGCGGACAGACCCTTGCGTTCGAGATTCTGAGGGCTTTCTCAGGAACCCCGTGCGTCACAGCCGGAACGGCTCAGGGACGTACGACGTGCTCCGCGATGCGACCGCCGACCAGCCACACGACCGCGGCCAGGCCCCAGTTCACGAGTGCGTTCTTGGTGAGCGCGGCCTGGGTGTGCCCCTTGAAGTGGGCCACGCCGTTCTTCCCGCGCGAGAACACGCCGAGGTCGAGCTTGTCCGCCGTCTGCTCGAGGAACTTCACCAGGGAGTTGTCGCCGTTCGCCTTGAGCGACACGCAGAGCGCGCCGGCCGCCAGGAACAGCGCCGCGACCACGCAGACCAGCCAGATGACCTGCGCCGCGCGGGCCCGGACGGCGGTGACGGTGGCACCCACCTGAGCCGTCCTCGGCTTCTTGCGGTCGGTCGCCGGGGCGTCCGTCTTGTCGTCGGTCCGGTCTGCCATGATCGCCACCCTTCGCGGTCGCACGGCCCGTCCTGGCCGACGATCCTCGCAGCCCAGGATCCCACAGGGTGCGGGCGCCTCGCAGAAGGTTGGGACGACATCAGCGGCCGGTGAACTCCGCCTTCCCGGGCCCGTTCTCGACGAACGAGGTCATCCCGATGCGGCGGTCGTCGGTGGCGAACAGGGCCGCGAACTGCTGCCGCTCGATCGCCAGTCCGGTGTCGAGGTCGGCCTCGAGACCCAGGTCGACCGCCTCCTTCGCGGCGCGCAGGGCCTGCGTCGCCGCGTGGGTGAACCGGCCCGCCCACGCCACGGCCTCGTCGTACACGCGATCGGCGGGGACGACGCGGTCGACCAGACCGATCGCGAGCGCCTCGTCGGCCTCGACGAACCGGCCCGTGAAGATCAGGTCCTTCGCACGGCTGGGGCCGACGAGGCGGGCGAGCCGCTGCGTGCCGCCGGCACCCGGGATGATGCCCAGCTGGATCTCCGGCTGGCCGAGCACGGCGTCCTCGGCCGCGAACCGCACGTCGGCGCACAGCGCGAGCTCGCAGCCGCCACCGAGGGCGTAGCCGGTGATCGCCGCGACCACCGGCTTCGGGATGCGGGCGACGCTGGTGAGGGATGCCTGGAGAGGGCCGCTGCGCTGGACCATGTCGAGGTACGACATGTCCGCCATCTCCTTGATGTCCGCACCCGCGGCGAAGACGCGCTCGCCGCCGTAGACGACCACGGCCTTGACGTCGTCGCGCTCGGTGGCCTCGGTGGCGGCGACGCGGATCTCCTCCTGGACCTGGGTGTTGAGCGCGTTCATCTTCGGCCGGTCGAGCCGGATCGTGCCGACGCCGTCGCCGACCTCGAGCCGCACGAACTCTGACATGGGGTTCTGCCTTCCTTCGGATGGTCTCGACGAGCTCGACCCACGACGGTCTCGACGAGCTCGACCCGCGACGGTCTCGACGGGCCCGACCCGCGACGGTCTCGACGGGCCCGACCCGCGACGGTCTCGACGGGCCCGACCCACGGGGACTGCCGGGTTCTCCCGGCATTCTGCCGAGCGTCGGCCACAATGTCGCGGGTGACCCCCGGAACCTGGAGCCACCGCGGCGAGACCGCCGCGGTCTGGCCCGGCCGCACCTGGCCCCTCGGGTCGGACTGGGGCGAGGAGTCCACGAACTTCGCGGTGCGCTCGCCCGAGGCGACCCGCGTGTGGGTGTGCCTCTTCGACGACGACGGCGTGGAGGCGCGGCACGAGCTCACCGAGGTGTCGCTCGGCATCTGGCACGGCGCCGTTCCGGGGGTGGCGCCCGGGACGCGCTACGGCTACCGGGCCGACGGGCCCTGGCAGCCCGAGCTGGGTCTGCGCTTCAACGCCGACAAGCTGCTCCTGGACCCCTACGGCCGGGCGGTCAGCGGGGAGCTCGTCCACGACCCCGCGATCTTCGGCTTCGACGTGGACGCGCCGGACGCGCGCGACGGCCGCGACTCTGCGGCGTACGTCCCGAAGAGCGTGGTCCACCACGACCCCGACTTCGACTGGGCCGACGACCGCCGTCCCTACACGCGCTGGCGCGACACGGTGATCTACGAGCTCCACGTCAAGGGCATGACCGCCCTCCACGACCGGGTACCGGAGCACCTGCGCGGTACGTACGCGGGACTGGCCTCGCCGGCCGTCATCGACTATCTGCGTGACCTGGGGGTGACGGCCGTCGAGCTGATGCCCGTGCAGCAGTTCGTGACCGAGCCGAAGGTGATGGCCCGCGGGATGGCGAACTACTGGGGGTACAACACCATCGGCTTCTTCGCCCCGCACCACGGCTACTCCTCGTCGGGTGACCGCGGCGGGCAGGTGCGCGAGTTCAAGGAGATGGTGCGGGCGTTCCACTCCGCCGGCCTCGAGGTGATCCTCGACGTGGTCTACAACCACACCGCGGAGGGCGCGGCCGACGGACCGACGCTGTCCTTCCGCGGGCTCGACGACCGTGGCTTCTACCACCGGGTCGACCACAGGCCCCTCGGCGCGGCGTACGACGACACCTACTGGGACGTCACCGGCTGCGGCAACACCGTCGACGCCTCGAACCCCTTCGCGTTGCGGCTGATCCTCGACTCGCTGCGCTACTGGACGGCCCAGATGCGCGTCGACGGGTTCCGCTTCGACCTGATGTCGGCCCTGACCCGGGTCGGCTTCGAGGTCGACATGGGCTGTCACCTGCTCACCGCGATCGGGCAGGACCCGACGCTGCGGCACGTGAAGCTCATCGCCGAGCCGTGGGACGCCTCGGCCGACGGCTACCGCGTCGGTGAGTTCCCTCCCCCGTGGGTCGAGTGGAACGACCAGTACCGCGACACCATGCGCGACTTCTGGCGTGGGCGGACCGCCGGCATCCGCACCGTGGCCACCCGGCTCGCCGGCTCGTCCGACCTGTACGCCGACGACGGGCGCTCGCCGTACGCGTCGGTCAACTACGTGACCGCGCACGACGGCTTCACCCTGCGCGACACGGTGTCCTACGAGCGGAAGCACAACCGGGCCAACGGCGAGGCCGACCGCGACGGGAGCGACGACAACCGGTCGCAGAGCTTCGGGGTCGAGGGCGAGACCACCGACGCCGCGGTGGTGGCGCTGCGCCGCCGGGTCGCGGCCAACCTGATGATCACGCTGTGCCTGTCGAACGGCGTACCGATGATCTCGGCCGGCGACGAGCGCGGGCGCACGCAGGGCGGCAACAACAACCCGTACGTGCAGGACAACGAGACGTCGTGGATCGACTGGCGTGCGGACGGCGCGTGGCTCGACCTCTACGAGGTGACCCGGGCGGCCCTGCGGCTGCGCCGCGAGCACCCCGCACTGCGACAGCGGCACTGGTTCGAGGGCCGGCCGACGATCGTGGGCGGCCCGAAGGACCTGGTCTGGCTGCACCCGAGCGGGCGCGAGATGACCGGCGACGACTGGGCGGACAACGCCCTGACCGTCGTCGGCATGGTCGTCACCGGCGATCCGCTGCGCTCCCCCGGCCCGAGGGGCGAGCAGCAGTGGGACAGCTCGTTCCTGATGTGGCTGAACGCCGAGGCCGAGCCGGTGGAGGTGGCGATGCCGGAGGAGGGCTGGGAGCGTGAGGGCGAGGTCGTGCTGTCGACCTGTCCCGACCATCCGGTCGGCGGGACCGTCGGCCCCGGCGAGGTGCTGACGCTCGACGGACGCACGGTGGTGGTCCTCAGGCAGGTCTGAGCCCTCGCGTGCAACGTCGCGCGGGTGCGCGGCGTTCTGAGAGAGGTGAGGGTGCCCGAGACCCAGGAGTACGCCGAGCTGGTGGCGGCACGCGCGCCGGCCCTGCTGCGTCTCGCCGTCATGCTCACCGGCAGCAGGAGCGAGGCCGAGGACCTGCTCCAGGCGACGCTGGTCCGCACGCAGGCACACGCGCACCGGATCCCCGCGATGGGCGCCCCGCGGCGTACCTCCGCAGGGCGCTGGTCCACGAGCACCTCTCGGGCCTGCGCCGGCTGAGGAGGCGGGTACGCACGTCTCCGCTGGAGGGCCACGAGCTCGCCGGACCCGACGACGTCGCGGGCCTCGACCGGCGCGATGCGGCCTGGCGGATGCTGGCCAAGCTCCCACCCCGTCAGCGCGCCGTGCTGGTGCTGAGGTTCTACGAGGACCTTCCCGACCGTGACATCGCTGCGGTGCTCGGCTGCAGCGAGCCGACCGTGCGCTCCAACGCCTCGCGTGCCCTCGCGACGCTGCGATCCAGACTCTCCGACACCGAGGAGGCGCTCCCATGACCCAGCTGACCGACGACGAGCTCGGCGCCCTGTTGAGCACGGCGTTCGCCGCGCACGAGCACCTGGCGGACCCCGACCGGGCGCGCGCGCTCGCCGCCCAGCCCCGGAGGCCAGGTG
>JBAUWD010000004.1:0-4923 GCA_049583575.1 Nocardioides sp. | reverse complement strand
GGCGAGCGCGGCGCCGCAGACACCGGCCCCGTTGAGGGGCAGCCGCCGGCCGAGCACCTGCTCGTGCGTCCGGCCGATGGCCTCGAACAGCCTGAGGTGCGGGCCGCGCAGCCCCTCCTCGTCGGCGATCCGGATCAGCCTCGGGGTCCGTGGGTCCTGCACCTTGTGCACCGGGTGGCCGAGGCCGGGCACGTACGCGCCCTGCTCGCGGCTGCGTCGTACGGCGTCGAGCGCGAGCGCGTCCCAGCCCTCGTCGTCGGACGGGAGGTCACCGCCGTGTCCGGTCAGTACGGCGTGCAGGTAGGCGCCGCAGTCCTCGGTCACGCCGAGGAACCGCGAGCCGCCACCGAGGAGACCGGCGGCCAGCGCACCCTGGAGCGAGTCGGGGGCGGAGAGGTACGTGAGCCGGGCCGCGATCGCGGTCGGCGTGAAGCCGTGGTCGGCGAGCGCGACGAGCACCGCCTCGAACACCCGCCCCTCCTGCGGTGTCGGCCGGCGGAGGGTGACCAGCCAGAAGGCGAGCTCGCCGAAGCCGACGTCGCCCATGAGCTCGGTGAGGTCCTCCCCCATCAGCCGGATCTCGTCCGCCGACGACGTGCCCAGCGAGGTGGGGAACGCAAGGTCGTTCATCTCGTGCCATCCTCGGATCGAGAGGTGAAGGAGGTGCCATGGCACGCACGGGTACCGGCGACTACCTCAAGGGCGCGCTCTGGGTGCTGCCCGCCACCGCGGTGGTGCTCGCGCTCGCCGCCGGGGCCGTGCTCAGCTCGATCGACATCGGCCCGAACGCTCCGCTGGAGCCCTTCCTGTTCCAGGGGACGGCGGACGATGCGCGAACCCTGCTGATCGGCATCTCGGGGACGATGATGACGGTCATCGCGCTGGTGCTGGGGCTCACCCTGGTGGCGCTGCAGCTCTCGTCGACGCAGTTCTCGCCGCGGCTGCTGCGGTTCTTCCTGCGCGACCGGGTCAACCAGCTGACCCTGAGCGTCTTCGTGGCGACGTTCGTCTACGCGACCGCGGGCCTGTACACCGTCGGGGTCAGCCACGGGCAGCGCACCGACACCTACCCTCGGCTGGCGGTCACCCTGGCGCTCGTCCTGCTCTTCGCGAGCCTGCTCGTGCTGGTCTACTTCGTGCATCACATCTCGCACTCGATCCAGGTCGACGAGATCATGGCGGGCGTCGAGCGCAACACGCTGCGGGTCATCGAGCACGATCTGCCGACCCGCGGAGTCGAGGGCGAGCCGTTGCCCGAGGTCCCGGTCTGGGCGGTGTCGATGCCGGCGTACGCGTCCGGCTACGTCCAGACGATGCGGCCGGACTGGCTGCTGCAGGTCGCGACCGAGGGGGGTGTCGTGGTCCGGGTCGTCCCCATGGTCGGCGACCACGTGATCGCGGGACAGCCACTGGCCTGGCTGTGGCGCACCTCCCCCGAGCTGGAGCCACCCGACGTGGCAGCGCTGGCCGGGTTCGTGCACGACTCGGTGCGCATCGGCTTCGAGCGCACGGCCGAGCAGGACGTCGCCTTCGGCATCCGCCAGCTCGCCGACATCGGGATCAAGGCCCTCTCGCCGGCCATGAACGACCCCTACACCGGCATGCAGGCCCTCGAGCATCTCGGGGTCGTGCTCGCCGCGCTGGCGCCCCGGCCGCTGGGCAACCAGCTGCTGTACGACGCGCGCGGTCGCCTGCACCTCGCCGTGCCGGGCCGCACCTTCGCAGACTACGTCGAGCTCGCCACCGGACAGATCCGCCGGTACGGCGCGTCCGAGCCGCGCGTGCTCGAGGACGTGGTGCGAGTGCTCGGCACGCTCGAGGCGTTCTGCCACGACGACGCCACCCGCGTGGCGCTGGTCGACGCCCTGGCCCTCGTCGAGGAGGCGGCCGAGCACGCGATCGCGCAGGAGGGTGACCGTCGCCCCGTGACCGACCAGGCCCGCGCGCTCCACGCCCGCCTCACCGGCTAGGGAGACATGCCCCCGGGCACGTCCTGGCCGAGTCACGACGGATCCTCGGCCAGCCAGCGCCGGATCTCCGCGCCCTGCTCGTCGAGCGCGGGCGGCGGCAGCCGGTAGTCGACCGGCGTCGCGGAGAACGAGATCGGGTTGCGCGCGGAGGGCACCATCGACTCACCCTGCCCGACCTCGACCACCGGGTCGAGCCCGATCTCCTCGGCGAACGCGAACCCCGCGTCGATGGTGTTGATCGGCCCGCAGGGGACGCCGGCCGCGATGATGTCGTGGAACCAGTCCACCCTCGACCTCGTGCGCAGCCGCTCGACCAGCAGCGGACGCAGCTCGTCGCGGTTGGCCGTGCGGTCCTCGTTGCGTGCGAAGCGCGGGTCGTCGGCGAGGCCGGGCACGCCGAGCACCTCGACCAGCCTGCGGAACTGTCCGTTGTTGCCGGCGGTGATGATCAGGTCGCCGTCCGCGCACGCCAGCGGCTCGTAGGGGAAGAGGCTCGGGTGGCTGTTGCCCATCCGGAAGGGCACGACCCCGCCCGCGACGTACGCGCTGGACTGGTTCACCAGCCCGGAGAGCGCCGACGACATCAGGTTGACCTCGACGTGCTGGCCGCGGCCGGACTCGTGCCGGGCGTTGAGCGCGGCCAGGATCCCGATGGTGGCGTGCAGGCCGGCCATCACGTCGAAGACCGAGATGCCGGCGCGGTAGGGCTCGCCGTCCGGGCTGCCGGTGAGGCTCATCAGCCCCGACATCGCCTGCACGATCAGGTCGTACCCGGGCAGCGCCCGACCCTGCTCCGTCGTACCGAAGCCGCTGATCGAGGCGTAGACGACCCTCGGGTTGGCGGCGGCGACCGCGTCGTAGTCGAGCCCGAAGCGCTCGAGCCCGCCCGGCCGGAAGTTCTCCAGCACGACGTCCGCCCGGCGGGCCAGCTCCCGCGCCACCGCGACGTCGGCGGGGTCGGTGAGGTCGAGCGCGATCGAGCGCTTGTTGCGGTTGACGCCGAGGTAGTACGTCGCCACGCCGTCGCGCACCGGCGGCTGCCACGACCGGGTGTCGTCTCCCGCCGGTGACTCCACCTTGACCACCTCGGCGCCCATGTCGGCGAGCAGCATCGAGGCGTAGGGGCCGGCCAGGATCCGCGAGAGGTCCGCGACCAGCAGCCCGGCGAGCGGTCCGCTCGGTCGGTCGGCCATCGGGAGTCCTTTACTCGAACGCGGACAGGTGTCCGTCCGAGTCAACAAGCGCCGGTCGACCCCGTCAAGGCTTGACACCGGAACGACTGCGGGTCGACAGTGACCGCTGAGCGGACAAACGTACGGGCCGCCGCTGGTCGAGCCTGTCGAGACCCGGCGACAGATGCGGAGGAGCCATGGCCGACACCGGAGCGATCGTGCTGCGCGGAGGCACCGTGCTCACGATGGACGACAGCCACACCGTCCACGAGGCGAGCGACGTCCTGGTCGTCGGCGACCGGGTCGAGGCGGTCGGCCCGGCCCTCGACGTGCCCGACGGCACGCGCGAGGTCGACGCCTCCGGCGGCATCGTGATGCCGGGGATGATCGACACCCACCGGCACATGTGGCAGACGGCGATGCGGGCGTACGGCGCCGACTGGACGCTGACGCAGTACTTCGTGTGGTACTACCTCGAGCACGGCCGGAAGTTCCGACCCGAGGACGTCCACGCCGGCAACCTGGTCGCCGCGTGGGAGTCGCTCGAGGCCGGCGTCACGACGACCGTCGACTGGTCGCACGGACTGCAGTCGGTCGACCACGCGGACGCGGCGGTCGACGCACTTCAGTCGGTGCCGGGGAGGTTCGTGCTGGCCTACGGCAACATCCAGGCGGGGCCCTGGGAGTGGCTGCCGAGCCCCGAGGTCCGCGACTTCTTCGCGCGTCGTCGTACCGGCTCCGACATGCTCGGCTTCCAGGTCGCCTTCGACGTGACCGGCGACCCGACGTTCCCCGAGAAGGCTGCGTTCGAGGCCGCCCGCGAGCTCGGTCTGCCGGTGACCACCCACGCCGGGGTCTGGGGCGCGACGAACGACGACGGCATCCGGCTGATGCACGAGGGCGGCTTCATGACGCCGGAGAACATCTACGTGCACGCGGCGTCGCTCACCGAGGACGCCTACCAGCGGATCGCCGCGACCGGCGGGTCGGTGTCGGTCTCGACGGAGTCGGAGCAGAGCGCCGGCCAGGGCTACCCCCCGACCTGGCAGGTCCGCCGCTACGACATCCCGGTGTCGCTGTCGATGGACACCAGCGTGTGGTGGAGCGGCGACCTGTTCTCGGCGATGCGGACGACGCTCGGCGCCGACCGATCGCGCGAGCACCTCGAGGCGCACGCGAACGGCGAGACGATCACCCAGCTGCACCTCCGCGCCGAGCAGGTCGTCGACTGGGCGACCCGCGGCGGCGCGCACGCGCTCGGTCGCGACGACCTCGGCCGGCTCACCCCCGGTGCCAAGGCCGACGTCGTCCTGATCAAGAACGACCACTCGCCGGTGTCGTTCCCGCTGCTCAACCCCTACGGCCAGGTCGCGTTCCAGGCCCAGCGCGGCGACGTGCACACCGTGATCGTGGACGGTCGCGTGGTGAAGAGCGACGGCCGGCTCGTCGACGCCGACCTCGCCGCGGTACGCCGTACGGTCGAGGCCACGGTCGACCACCTGAGGTCGGAGCTGGGCGACGAGGCGTGGTTCGCCGGCATGAACCCGGCGCTCCCGGAGGACGACAAGGTGCTCGACAACCCGTACCAGTACACCGACTACCAGTCCGAGAGCACGCACGGGGCGCGCGGCTCGATCTTCGGCGAGCCCGGCTCGGGCGGCTAGGACCCGGCCAGTGGCAGGACGTGGCACGGGGCCGGACTTCGTCGAGTCGCTCGCGCGCGGGCTCGACGTCCTGCGGGCGTTCGACGAGGCGCACCGCTCCTTGGCGCTGGCCGAGGT
>JBAUWD010000003.1:0-16119 GCA_049583575.1 Nocardioides sp. | reverse complement strand
GCCACGGTCCTGTCCGACCGGTCACCGACGGCGTCCTGGTCACCACGTCGCGGATGACCCACGTCGCGGTGGACCCGCTCCGTCGTCGCGCACGGGTCTCCGCGGGCGCGCGCTGGAGCGGCGTGCTCGAGGCCGCCGCGCCGTACGGTCTGGCCGGGGTGTGCGGCTCCTCGACGAGCGTCGGCGTCGTCGGGTTCTGCGTCGGCGGCGGCATGGGTCCGCTCTCGCGTCAGTTCGGCTTCGGTTGCGACCTGGTCCGAGGGGTCGAGCTGGTCACCGCGGACGGCGTCGTCCGCCAGGTCGACGCCGAGCACGAGTCCGACCTGTTCTGGGCGGTCCGAGGAGGCAAGGGGAACTTCGGAGTCGTCACCGCTCTGGAGCTCGACCTGGTGCCCGTGGCCAGGATCTACGGTGGCGGCGTCTTCTTCTCGGGCAGCTCGGCCCGCGACGTACTCCACTCGTTCCGCGCGTGGGCGCCCACGCTCCCCGACCATGCCGGGACGTCGGTCGCGCTGCTCCGGCTCCCCGAGATCGAGGCGCTCCCCGAGCCGATCCGTGGGAGGTACGTCGTCCAGCTGCGGTTCTCCGTCAACGGCAGCCCGGCCGAAGGCGGCGAGCTGCTCGCCCCGATGCTGGACTCGGGCGAGGTGCTGCTGTCGGGCGTCGGTGAGCTGCCGGTGACCGCGATCGACGCGATCCACCAGGACCCCACCGACCCGATGCCGGTGTGGGAGCGCGGCAGCCTGCTGCACTCGCTGCCCGCCGCCGCCGTCGACGCGCTGCTCGAGGAGGCGGGCCCGCACCCGTCCGGGCCGCTGGCCATGGTCGAGCTGCGGCTGATGGGTGGGGCCATGACCCGGATGCCCGAGGTGCCGAACGCCGCCTCGGGACGCGAAGGTGCCTACTCCGTCCTGACCCTCGGGGTCCTCGCCCCCGAGATCGCCGCCGCCGTTCCGCAGGCCGGGCGCGCCGTCCATGACGCCCTGAGCCCGTGGTCGACCGGGACCGTGCCCGTCAACTGGCTGGGCGATGCCCACACGCCCGAGGAGGTCGCCGGCGCCTGGACCGCCGAGGTGCACCGCCGCCTGCTGCGGATCAAGCACCGGACCGACCCGCAGAACCTCTTCCGGTCCGGCCACGCCCTCCTCTGACCCGGCCGACCGGCCGGCTGCCCTTCGGGTCTTCGGCGTTGTCCAGCAGAGGGTGTCCCTCTAGCCTCCGACCACCGGCCCTGCGTGTCGAGCGGGGCGATCTCCGACGGAGGCGGTCAGGAATGTGGGCGCAGATGCAGCGAGTGAGCACGAGCCCGGGAAAGGAGGGGGAGGTCCTGGGGATCTTCGAGCAGCTGCGTGCCATCGAGCCGGAGGACTCCGGTCTCCTGCAGACCTTGGTGATGCGCAGCCAGCAGGATCCGACCGAGGTGTTCGTGGTCGTCGTGTTCGAGAGCGAGGAGAAGGCGCGCGCTCGCGAACAGGATCCCCGGCGCCAGGAAGCGCTGGTGCACCTCCGTGGAGCGATGGGGAACGTCCTGGACGGGCCGCCCGAGTTCTTCGACTGCGACGTCCTCCTGACCACGTAGCCGGCAGGAGGGCGACCGCCCGGCCCTGGCCCTGGCCCTGGCCCTCGCGAAGGATGGACGGCAGCGCCGGGAACTACGGGGCGATCCAGCAGAACATGCCCGTGATGGGTCTGCAGAACGGCCGGCCTATCACCGTGAGCGAGGCCGGCGACTCGGCCCGGGCTCGCCTCTCCGCGACCCGCTGAGGTGTGTCGTCCACCCAGGGTCCCCTGCATCTCGGCAGTGCCCTTGCGACGGACCCGCTCCTGAGACCGTCACCGAGTCCACCGAAGGTGAGCGCTAGCGAGTGATCGTCGCCTCGACGTCGATCGCCTCGAGCTTGGCGGGGTTGCGGACGGCGTAGATGTGGCTGATCCTGCCCTGCTCGACCACGAAGCTGATCGCCGTGTCGTGACCGTCACTGGTGCCCGTGATCCGGGCCCCGACCGAGCCGTTGAGCGACATCGTCAGGATCCGGGCCCCGGGCTCGACGCGGGTGAACGGGCGCAGGAGGTTGGCGACCTTCTTCGCACCCACCACGGGGCTGACGACGGCCTGGGCCACCCCGCCACCGTCGGCGAGCAGGACGACGTCCGGTGCCAGGACGTCGAGCAGCCCCTGCAGGTCGCCCTGGGTCACCGCGGCGAGGAACCGGTCGACGACCTCCTCCTGCTGGCTGCGACTGACCTCCATCCGCGGCCGGCGCGCCGCCACGTGCTCCCGCGCGCGATGCCCGATCTGGCGCACCGCGCCCGCCGACTTGCCGACCGCCTCGGCGATCTCGCCGTACGGCAGGTCGAACACCTCGCGCAGCACGAAGACCGCCCGCTCCGTCGGCGTCAGTGTCTCGAGCACCGTGAGCATCGCGATCGAGACGCTCTCGGCGAGCTCGACGTCCTCGGCCACGTCCGGGGTGGTGAGCAGCGGCTCGGGCAGCCACTCACCGACGTACTGCTCACGCCGTCGGGCGTTCGAACGCAGCCGGTCGAGTGCCTTGCGGGTCACCATGCGCACCAGGAACGCCCGCGGGTCACGCACGTCGTCGCGCGCCTCGCCACCGATCGCGTCCCAGCGCAGCCAGGTGTCCTGTACGACGTCCTCGGCGTCCGAGGCCGAGCCGAGCATCTCGTAGGCGACGGTGAAGAGGAGCCCGCGGTGAGCGACGAACGGGTCCTCGGCCATGATCACGTCTACGAGCGTACGGCGGCGGGCCGGGCGAGTGGCTCGAGCCCGCACGCCGCAGAAAATCCGTCGGACTCGATGCCGAGGGCGACGTTCGACCGTGTCGTGAGGTTGGCGAACGCGATGACCGCGGTGAGCTCGATCACGGCGGCGTCCCCGAGCTGCTGTCGCAGCGATGCCACCAGCTCGTCACTGACCACCGGCTCGGTCACGGTCATCGCCTCGGCGTAGGTCAGCACCTCACGCTCGAGGGGCGAGAAGACGTCGGACTCGTGCCAACGCGGGATCTCGCGCGCCTTGACCATGTCGAGGCTCTTGTTGAACGCCTCGAAGTAGTTGAAGTCCAGGCACCAGCTGCATCCGACCTGTGCGGCGACCGCCATGTGCGCGAACGACTTGAGCTGCTCGTCGCACGCGTCCCACTTCTGGATCTTGCCGCCGGCACTGGCCATCCCCATCAGCACCTTCTGGTTGTGCCAGTAGACACCGAGCGAGGTCGGGACCTGCCCGAGCGTCCGCTTCGCCAACCGCTTCATCAGCATGCCCTTGAAGCCGGTGATCTCAGCTGCCGGGATCCGGGTTGCTCCGGTCATGTCGTCCTCCTGTGTGATTCGGTACGACATCCAGACGACGGCCGGCCGCTCGGTGTGACAGCCGGTCACCCGGAACCCCGCCACCCTGGCGCGTCAGCTCGCCTCGGACGCGACGTGGGCCTACCTCGACATCGACGGAACCGACGACCTGGTGACCTTCGGCGGCGACCCGCGGGACGACGTCACCGTCCTGGCGAATCCACTGGCCGTCGTCCTCGGTGGGCAACGGGTCCGCTGAGCCGTCTCCCCTCCGACGTAGCTCCCGTCGCCCAGGCCCGCTGGCTCCTTCAGCCCGCTTCGCAGACGCAGAGCTGGATCGCCGCATCCCCGGTGAACGGGCGACCGGACCAGTCGCCGAACCGGTCGACGAGCCGCAGCCCACCGAGGGAGATCAGGAGTGGCAGCTCCTGGGGGAAGATGCTCCTGAGCTCGAGGGGTGCGGCGAAGAAGTCGGGCTCCGAGTCGGCGGAGAAGTGCCACGTCCCGCGGGTCACCTGCGCGGCAGCGTCGTAGATCTCGGTGACGTCAACCGTCACGTTGCCGTGGTCGGGATCCATGAACGACAGCACATCGCGGGTGCGTCGTACGCCGTCGGCTTCGGCAAGGAGACGCACGTTCGGGTTGAACACGTCGAAGACGAACCGTGCTCCGGGTGCCAGGTGCTTCCGCACGGATCGCAGGCAGCTCAGCAGATCGGCGGTCTCATGCAGGTGGAGCAACGAGTTGGCTGCGATGAACACGAGGTCGAACGTGCGGCCGAGATCGAAGTCCCGCATGTCGCCCGACACCCACTCCAAGACGAGTGCACGCTCGTCCGCCTTGCGCCGAGCTTCGGTGAGCATGTCGGGCGAGAGGTCCAGGCCGGTGCACGGATGCCCGTCGGAGGCGATGGGGATCAGCTTGTGTCCGGTGCCGCACCCGAGCTCCAGGACCGACCCGCCCTGCCGATCGGCCTCGGCCCGGTAGAAGGCGACCGCCGGCTCACCCCCCGGGAAGAGCCGGTCATACCGCCGCGCACCCGAGTAGAACCCTGGACTCATGGGGCGCACCCTCCTCCGCTTGGTCGGAACTTCGCGAGCGCCAGGGCATCCCGGGCACGTGCGCCATTGTCGTGCTCCGACCGGTGGACCTCCACGACCTTCGACCACGCGCCCGCACCTCGGCCGCGCGTTTCGGGGCCTTCGGCGGCGGAGGGACGGCGACCGGCGACGGTGTCAGAGCCGGTCGAGGCGCATTCAGCCGTCGCGGCGTGCGTGGACGACCGCACCCGGCACGGCGTCGTCCGGCCGGAGGACCATCTCGGCCTCGATCGAGAACCCCGCGTCACGAAGCCAACCCGTGACGGTCGCCGGCTGACGATGGTGGCTGTCGACACTGATCCGACGGCCCGTGTAGCCCTGAGACGTGTGCTGGGTCTCGTCACCGACGTGAAAGCCGACCAGCAACGGACCGTGTGGTTGCAGCACGCGACGGAACTCCGCGAACACCCCGGGTACCGCGTCGTCGGGCACGTGGATCACCGACCAGAACGCGACGATCCCGGCGACCGAGGAGTCCCCGAGGTCGAGGTCGGTCATCGTGCCGACCTCGAAGCGCAGGTGTGGATAGTCCCGCCGCGCGATCGAGATCATCTCCGGTGAGAGATCGATGCCGAACGCGTCCACGCCGGCGTGGTGGAGGTGGTCGGTGACGTACCCCGGCCCGCAGCCCACATCGGCCACCGGCCCGCCGCCGGCACCGCGCACCAGCTCGGCGAACAACGCCAGGCTCGCGCGGAGGTAGGGACTTCCGGCCAGCAGCCCTCGCACCTGGTCGGCATAGCCGGTGGCGTCGGTGTCGTACGACGTACGCGTCTCGGCGAGCCAGGAGTCAGCCACGGATGACAACGTAGACCGACCTGGCGCTGCCACGCCTTGCCGAGAAGCAGCCGTCACCGTCGCGCGCGTTCGCGGGAGCGTGCAGATCAGCAGAGCGCCTCGCTCGGCGCTTCGAGCCCCGGATGCGACCGGGGATGCCGTGGTCAAGCGAGATCGGTGCCCGGATCGATCCGGCCCGTGGCCGCAGCTGTCGTTGCGGAACGCGTGCTACTACCCTCCGCTCCGTGACCGAGTACCAGGTGACCTGGTGGCGAGACCTGCCATCGCTTGTCGTGGCCCGCAACGGAGACGAGGTGACGAAGACTCCGCTGGCACCCCGCTTCCAGGAAGCGATCGACGAGGCCGCCATGCGTCTGGGTGACACCAGTAGCGATGCCTACCTCGCCGGGTGGGCCCGGGGCGAGTGGACTCCGGCAACGGGCAGCCTGACTGACGTGTGCGACCAGGTGGTCGCCGATCTGGAGGAGCGATGGCCCGCCGAGCGCCTCACCGAGTACCTGGACGAGTTGGGCCCTCGGCCTTGACCCCAGCATGACGACTCGCCCCTGGCTGGTCCTCGACGCGAGGGTATGGCGCGGCACGACGGGATGGTGCAGGTCCCGAGGAGGTTTCAGGGGTTGGTGCCTGAGCCATCCAGATGGAACCCGGGCGGTGCACCACGCCTCACTCGTTTCTGGCCCATCTGCTCGGCCAGGGAGACGATGATCCCTTCCGGGCCCCGGACGTAGGCCATCCGCCAGACGCCCTCGTACTCGCCGATGCCGCCGACCAGCTCGTAGCCGTCCGCACCGACCCGATCGACCGCTGCCTGCAGGTCGTCGACCTCGAAGGCCACATTGCGAATTCCGAGCTCGTTCGCGGGTCCGGTCGGCGAACCGGGCAGGTGGTCGGGTCGGCTGAAGCTGGAGAGCTCGAGCGTTGTGCCTCCATCCGGCGCCCGGAGCATCACGATCTGGGTCCGCGAGTCCGGGATCCCGATGACGGTGTCGAGGAAGTCTCCCTCGACGACCATCCGGTCGCCGGACTCGAGGCCGAGAGCCTCGAAGAAGGCGGTCACGGTGTCCAGGTCGGCGACGGTGATGCCGACGTGGTCGAAGCGGCGTACGTATGACACAGGAATCCATCCTTTGGCCGTCGTCGAGCGGAGTGTTCGCGCTGGCCGTTTCCGGGCTTGAGGGTCCAGCACCCTGGCGGCGGCCAGTCGTGCGTGGTCGGGAGAGATCAGCGATGACGTCAGGCGGGCAGTGAGTCGCCCGGGAATCCGACACAGGGAAGCACCTCGACCGTCATCATCCCGGCCTGCACACACGGGTCGGCGGCCATGGTCTCGCGAGCCTGCTCCGGGGTCTGGGTCATGATCGCGACGCCGCAGAGTCCTTCGGACTGCACTGGGCAGAGGACGGCGATCGTGCCCTCGGCGCGCATCGACACCATGCGACGTTGGTGCTCGCGCTCGATCGCGTCGGCGCCGTGTTGGTGCCGACCTGGCGCCCAGCTCAGTTGAACCAGGCTGTAGGGCTTGGCGGCCGCGGCCAGCGCTTGGATCTGTTCGTCGGTGACGGCGTTCACGGCACTCACACTCCCATCCGGAGGTGGTCGACCGCGATCATGCCGACGACCCGCTCCTGGTCACGGTCGTACGGCGCGTGGATGTACTTCTCGGCGATCGCGTCGACCACGGCCCACCCCTCCTCACCGGAGAGCCAGGTGACGACGCGGCCGCGCAGGACGACCGGCGAGCACGGGTTGTCCGGCGGTGTCAGAGAGATCGCGACGCGTGGGTCGCGCCGGAGGTTGCGAGCCTTCTGCGAGCCGGGCCCGGTCATGATCACGACGTGGTCCTCGTGGGTTCCGACCCAGACCGGCACGGAGTGCGGTGCGCCATCGGGCAGAACGCTGGCCAGGTGGGCGATGGGGGTACCGTCGAGCAAGGCGACGAGGTCGGTGTCGAGGGGGGTGCTGGTGGCCATCGGGCCTTCCTTTCGACGTTCCTTGAAGAGACTCAGGCGACCGTAGCACGCTGCGTTCCTTGAGGGAACCCCGAATGTTAGGCTCACCCCATGCAGCGCACGAACTTCGGCGACATGGCGTGCTCGATCGCCCGCACCCTCGACGTGATGGGTGAACCGTGGACGCCGTTGGTGATCCGCGACGTCTTCGTCGGGATGAACCGCTTCGAGCAGATCCAGCAGGACCTCGGCATCTCCCGCAAGGTCCTGACCGAGCGTCTGAACCACCTCGTGGAGCACGGTGTCCTGGAGCGGCGCCCGTACGACAGCCGACCCCGCTACGAGTACCACCTCACGGACCGAGGAATCGAGCTCTTCGATGTGCTCATGGTGATGGTCGGCTGGGGCGACAGGTGGCTCGCCGGGAAGGCGGGCCCACCAGTCCGGTACCGCCACCACGCCTGCGGCGAGGTGAGCCAGGTTGACCTGCGCTGCGGGCACTGCGGGGAGCCGATGCACGCCACGGACATCGACGTGCTGCCCGGGCCGGGCGCAGCATCTTGAGGTCGCGGCGACCGGGATTCCGAGGCCGGCTCGCCGATATTCACAGAGGAGTCATCAGGCGTCGATGCGCTGCTCGCCGAGCACCCGCAGGAGCTCGAGCTTGCCGTACGTCTCGGATCCCGGGGCGGCGCCGAGGATGATCAGGCTCTGGCCCTCCTCGGCGGTGGCCATCGTCTCGCAGTCGACCTCGAGGAGCCCGACCCGCGGATGCACCAGGCGCTTGGTCATCGGATGCCGGAGCCCGACCTCGTGCCGCTCCCAGATCTCGGTGAACTCCTCCCCGGTGGCCAGCAGTGCGTCGACCAGCTCGCGTACGTCGGGGTCGTTCGGCCGCCGCGACCAGGTGGCGCGCAGATCGGCGACGCGGATCCGGCTCGCTTCCGGCTGATCCTCCGGCGGGACGGATCGCGAGCCGGGATCTGCGAACCAACGCCAGGTCGAGCTCGCCCGGACTCCGGTGTCTCCGGTGCGTTCTCCGTGGATCAGCTGGGACAGCCGGTTCTGTGCCAGGACGACTCCGAGGTCGGAGACGACGAAGGCCGCACAGTCGTCGAGCTGGTCGATGACCCGCAGCAGGACCGGTCGGACGTACGTCGAGGAGCGCCTGCGGTCGGGCGCGGGGTGACCTGAGAGCCGGTGGAGGTGGTCGCTCTCGTCCTCTGACAGGCGGAGGGTACGCGCGAGGGCGCGCAGCATCTGGGTCGACGGTTGCGGGCTCCGGGCCTGCTCGAGACGGGCGTAGTAGTCAACCGACATGCCGGTGAGCTGGGCGACTTCTTCGCGGCGCAGGCCGGGGGCGCGGCGCCGGGGACCACCCGTCAGACCCACGTCGGCGGGCTGGAGGGCTTCGCGGCGGCGGCGCAGGAAGTCGGCAAGGGCTGGGCGGTCCATGCGTCGATCATCGCGCGGAGGCGCAAGCCCAAACAGGGATCGACAGTCCGTGGTTGACCGCTCCTCTCCCGTGTCGGCCGGCGGCGACGCACGCTCGACACATGACTACTTCGACGCTGACCACCAAGACACTCGGCACCCTGGGCCCGACCTCTGCGATCGGCCTCGGCCTGATGGGCATGTCCGCGGTGTACGGCCCGACCGATCGGGACGAGAGCATCGCCACGATCCACGCCGCGCTCGATGCCGGCGTCACGCTGCTCGACACGGGCGACTTCTACGGCATGGGCCACAACGAGCTGTTGCTTGGCGAGGCCCTCCGAGGCCGTGATCGCGACGCGGTCGACATCAGCGTCAAGTTCGGCGCACTGCGTGGACCCGACGGGGCGTTCGTCGGGTTCGACGCCCACCCGGCAGCGGTCAAGACCTGGCTCGCCTACTCCCTGGCTCGTCTCGGCACCGACCACGTCGACATCTACCGCCCCGCGCGGCTGGACCCGGATGTCCCCATCGAGGAGACCATCGGCGCGATCGCCGAGCTGGTCACGGCCGGTCACGTCCGACACATCGGCCTGTCCGAGGTCGGTGCCGACACGATCCGTCGAGCGCACGCCGTACACCCGATCAGTGACCTGCAGATCGAGTACTCCCTGATCTCGCGCGGCCTGGAGGGCGACATCCTCGACACCTGCCGCGAGCTCGGCGTCGGCATCACCGCCTACGGCGTGCTGTCCCGAGGCCTGATCAGCGGTCACTACGACCCGAGCAGCACGGGCGCAGACGACTACCGCTCGCACACTCCGCGATTCCAGGGCGAGAACCTCGAACGCAACCTCGAGCTGGTCGAGGCGCTCCGCAAGGTCGCCGCCGAGACCGGCATCACGGTCGCACAGGCTGCGATCACCTGGGTCGCCTCGCGCGGGGACGACATCGTCCCGATCGTCGGCGCGCGCACTCGCGAACGTCTCACCGAGACCCTCGGAGCAGCTGACATGGCGCTGAGCCGCGAGCAGCTGGCCGCGATCGCGGCCGCCATGCCGGCCGCGCAGGTCGCCGGCGCACGCTACGCCAAGGCGCAGATGGCGATGCTCGACAGCGAGAGGTGACCGACGGCGGTGAACAAGATGCAAGCGACCTACGGAGGACAAGCCGCGGACTGACACGGTGCCTGTGCAGGGTCAGACCGGCAGGAGTGACCGGCGTCGGAGTGGGGCCGGCGCCATCGACCCCTTCAAGCGGCGCCCTCGTACACGCTCCCGCCGAGGCGCGCTCGGACATACATCTCCAAGCGCGGTATCAACTCCGCCGAGTCAGCAGGAACGTAGACGTTTGCTCGGTCGAGGTTGCTCAGCATCCAAGCGCGCACAGTGGAGGTGTCGACCGCGTCGATCCCGAGCCACGGCCACAGCTCCGGATAGCTCAGAATCGAACTTGCGAGGTTCGAACGAGTCGAGCCTGGAGAGTAGTGCTGGCTTTGGAATCTCGCGTTCGAATTGGGACCGACTCTTCCGACTTTGAGGATCCGGCCGACGCCCGCTTGTGATGTGCTGTTCGCTAGCGCGAAGACATAGACGGCGCCATGGCCCGGACGGAGAGCCCGGGGCGTGTGGCGCAGGCAGAACCTCAGTCACCACCTTTGCCGGCCAGCCCGGTAGTTGGAGCCGGCCAGCCACCTCGGCGAAGTCCGCCAAGATCCGGTCCAGGTCGATGCTCACCATCGAACCTTAGGACGGTTCGTCGGCGCCCAATGAGGAGTTCGTGAAGCCCCTACGGACGCGGTGGATTGGTGCTCCCAGACCCCGACTGATCCCGGAGTGACTCACCTCGACTCCGACCTCGAGCTGGTTACCCTCCGCGCCACGCAATCGCGGCGATGCCGCCGCGGCCTCGACCATCAAGACCTGTGCCTTCGTTGGTCACCCAGCTTCGGCTCACTCGCCGCGGTGTCGGTGCCGGATCGGGCGAGCCGGGTCTGCCCGTCGGCCCAGACGCGGGCGACGGCTTCGGCGTGGATGGTGGGGTCGACTAGCCAGGCGAGCTCGAGACCGCTCAGGAAGGCGAGGACTTCGACTGCCTTGGTGTCTGGGTCGATCGGCCCCACTATCTCGCGCCGGTCGACCGCCCCCTGCAGCGTCCTGGCCAACTGGTTGACCGTGCGGCGGTAGTTGGCTCTGAGCCGATCGTGGAGCATGGCCTCGTCGCCCACGTTCTCGGCCACGAGGATCGCCATCAGGCCGACCAGCTCCGGACGCGAGGCCCACTCGCTGACCACATCGGCGACGACGTCGAACACTCGGATCCCCGGGTCGTCGCCGTAACGCCAGATCAGGCTGTTCTCGAACTCATCGCGGTTGTCGAGAACCGCGTTGAGCAGGTGCTCCTTGGTTGGGAAGTGGTGCAGCAGACCGGTCTGCGTGACGCCTGAGGCTGTCGCGATCTCTTGAAGGGAGGTGCCGCGGGAGCCGCTGCGGGCGAGCAGACGCGTCGCGACCTCGATGATCCTGCGTCTGCGTGCCTCGCCCCGCGCAGATGTCGCGGACGTCTTGGCGCGAGGCGAAGGTGCCGGGCTGTCCACAGGTCGAGTCTAGACAACTGACCGAGTACTCGGTAACAATGACAAAACCTACCGAGTACTCAGTCTGTTTAGAGGGGCGATGTCTACGACCATCCACCAGGCGAACGACGAGATCGTCCGCTATCTGGCACTGACGGGCGCCGACGACGAGCAGTGGACCGACGTCGCCGCCATACGGCGGCTCGCTCGTCGTCGCGCCATCGAGGCGCAGGCTCCTCCCGCACGAGGGGTCCGTGTCGAAGACATCGCCATCGACGGCATCGCGACCCGGAGCTATCGGCCAGCTTCCGCCACCGAGGAGGCGGTCGTCTGGGTGCACGGCGGGGGTTGGGTCCACGGCGACCTCGACAGCTACGACGGTCTCTGCCGGGACCTTGCCGTCGCGGCCCGATGCCTGGTCCTGGCCGTCGACTACCGACTGGCACCCGAGGCCCCGTTCCCGGCCGGCCTGGACGACGTCGTCGCGGTCCTGCGGTGGGCCGGAGCGCGGTACGCCTCTGTCGCGGTGGCCGGCGACAGCGCCGGCGGCAACCTCGCGGCCGCGACGTGCCTGCGAGCGCGCGACCTCGAGATCGAGATCGCCCACCAGGTCCTGGTCTATCCGGTGCTCGACCACGCCGACACCGACTTCACCAAGAGGTTCCGCGAGGAGTACGAGTCCTTCGCCGGCCGCCACGGGTTCGGGCGCGAAGCCTTCGACAGGATCGCCTGGCTCTGGGACCAGTACGACCCCGGGCACCGGTATCGGGACCTGCCCCTTGCGTCCCCGCTCCGGGCGCACGACCTCTCGGGGCTGCCTCCAGCAACCGTGATCCTCGCCGAGCATGACGTGCTGCGAGGAGACGGAGAGGAGTACGCGCGCCGGCTGTCCGAGGCCGGGGTCCCGACCCGGCTCGAGGTCTACGACGGTCAGATCCACGGCTTCTTCCAGCTCACCGCGGTCACCCCTGATGCGCGCTCGGCCATCGATGTCGCCGCGACCGAGCTCAGGGCGTCATTCGATCGACGTACCTCCACCCAACCATCGGCTAGAGAGCCACAGGCAGGAGAAGAGAAGAGATGACAGATCAACGGCGCTCGGCTCAGGCTCGAAGTTGGCTCATCACGACCTCCACGGCGCTCCTGGTGGCATTGGCCGCGTGTGGAGCGCCGGGACAGGAATCCTCGGCACGCGTCTCGGCGTCCGAGTCTGCCCACCAGGTCACGCAGGCGAAGGGTGACCTGACGGTTCTCGTGACCACACCCGACGTCGCCTTCTACCAGGCGCTCGCGAAGGACTTCGAAGCGCAGAATCCGGGCGTGAAGGTCACGATTGACAGCCAGGACTACAACGCGCTGGCGACCAACGCCCCGCGCATCCTCTCCGGGAGCAATCCCCCCGACATCATCAAGCTCGGGTCCTTCGGAACTCTGGCGAAGGACAACCTCATCCGGCCGCTCGATGGCTACGCGAAGGCGTACGGGTGGGATCGGTGGTCGCAGTCGCAGTTCGACGCGGCTCGGCTTGGCCCGGACGGACTGACCCGAGGCGAGGGTCAGCTCTACGGGGTGGGCCCGGGCTTCGGCGTGACCGGCGTGTACGTCAACCAGGACCTCGCCGCCAAGATCGGTATGGCGAGCCCGCCTGCCTCGCTCGACGAGTTCGAGTCCGACCTGGCCAAGGCCAAGGCTCATGGCATCCTGCCGATCATGTCCAACGGCAAGGATGGCGGGACGGCCTTTCTTCTGCAGAATCTGCAGATGGACTACGCCCGCTCGCCCGACGGCATGCGCGCGTGGGTCTTCAACCAGAAGGGGGCCTCGCTGGCCAATGAAGCAACGACACAGGCGGCGACCACGCTTCAGGACTGGTCCACCAAGGGGTATCTGCCCTCCGACGTGAACGACATAGACCAGACGGCGGCGCCGGGAAGATTTGCCCAAGGTGAGGGACTCTTCTTCCCCAGCGGCAACTGGCAGGCCCCCGCCTTGGACCAGACGAAGGGGAACTTCGGGTTCTTCCTGTTCCCACCCCTCGCGACCGGAGGTCAGGCTACGGCGATGACCGCTGGGTCGAACCTGGCCATACCGACCGGCGCGGACAACCCGGACGCGGCTGGCGCGTTCCTCAACTTCGTGCAGACCAGTCCCAAAGCTCGGCAGCTGACCCTCACTATGGGAGGGCTGGTGCCCGCTGGGCCCAAGAACGGCTCCCAGCCTACGGCCCCAGGTGTCGTCGGCGACACGGTGACCGCGTTCGCCCGACTGGTGGCAGACGACGGGCTCGTGGACTTCATGGCCAACGCCAGCGCCTCCATCCAGGTGAACACGATCGTCCCCAACCTGCAGCTGCTGCTCGCGGGCCGTGAGTCGCCAGGGGACTTCGTCGCCAAGCTCCAAGACGGTTATGCGCACGAAGCCGGCAGCTGAGTCGCCTTCATCCCGGCTTCCCCTCGGTCTGTCGCCCCTTCGGCTCAGGCGCGGGCCGACCACCAAGAGCAAGACATCCGGGAAGGAGCGTCCCAGTTGGGAAGGGTTGGCGTGGGTCGCTCCAGCGGGCCTGGCCTACGGCATGTTCGTGCTGTACCCGCTTTCGCAGACGCTGCGCTACTCCTTCTACGACTGGGACGGGATCGGTGAGGCCAGGTTCGTCGGCCTGGAGAACTACCGGAGGCTACTGACCGAGCCGGAGCTCAAGGGGTCGATCTGGCACTCGCTGGTGCTCATCGTGTTCTTCTCCGTGCTGCCGGTCGCGTTGGGTCTGGTGTGTGCCGTGGGTCTGGTCCGAGTCGACCGCGGGCTGCTCGGCCGTTCGGTCAGGACGATCCTCTTCCTGCCGCAGGTGGTTCCGCTCGTGGGTGCAGGTATCGCCTGGACCTGGGCCTACTCGTCCTCGGGCTACCTCAACCAGTTCCTCCGGTGGCTGGGCCTCGATGCGTGGACGCGGCCATGGCTGTCCGACTTCACCACCGCCCTGCCCGCGGTGGGCCTCGTCGGCACGTGGGTCTCGCTCGGGTTCTGCACGGTGCTGCTGCTGGCCGGCATCGGACGGATCGACCCGCATCTCCTCGAGGCGGCCCGCCTCGACGGGGCAGGGTACTGGCAGGAGCTTCACCACGTCGTGGTGCCCGGCCTCAGACGTGAGATCGGTGTCTGCCTCACCGTCACCATCATCGCGGCACTCGCCACCTTCGACATCGTCTACGTCTCGACCAACGGTGGACCGGGCTACGCGACGATGGTGCCGGGCGTGGAGATCTACCGACTGACCTTCCTCGCCCAAGAGGTCGGCCAAGCCTCGGCACTCGCCCTCGCGCTCACCGTCTTCATCGCCGTTGTCGTGGCCCCGATCCAGATGCTGATGCGCCATGAGTAGCCGACGTGCGCCTGGTCGCAACTCTGCGCAGTACCTACTGCTCGGCGTGGTCGCCGTCTACACCTGTCTGCCGTTGATCAGTATGGTCACCACGGCGCTCGCGCCGATCGGTTCGCAGCCACAAGGGCTCAGCTGGCCCCGCAACCCGCACTGGGGAAACTTCGCGACCGCGTGGAATGACGCCAACCTCCTGCATCTCCTCGGGTCGAGCCTGTTGATCGTTCTGGGTGTCGTGCCCGCGGCCGTACTGTTCTCAACCCTTGCGGGCTACGGCTTCGCGACACACCGGCTCCCGGCGGGGCGGTTGCTCTTCGCGCTGTTCCTCATCGGCCTCGCCGTCCCCCTCGAGTCCTTGATCACGCCGCTGTACTACCAGTCCAGGACGCTCGGGACCTTCGAGTCACGCTGGGCTGTCGTCCTCCCCCTCATCGGCATCTACATGAGCTTCGGTGTCTTCTGGATGACTACGCAGTTCAGGGCGATCCCGCGAGAGCTCCGCGAAGCAGCTCGCATCGACGGCGCCTCGGATGCCCAGATCCTCCGACAGGTCTACCTGCCCCTGGCCAGGTCAGGCGTCGCCGCGATGGGCATCCTCTACTTCCTCTGGACGTGGAACCAGTTCCTGCTACCCCTCGTGCTGATCAGCGACCCCCAGAAGCGGAACATGGCCGGCGCGCTCGGGGCCTTCCAAACCGAGTACGGCACCAACATCGTGCTCCTCTGTTCGGCCTCCGTCCTGACAATGCTGCCTTCGCTGGCGGTCTACATCCTTCTACAACGGCAGTTCATCAACGCGATCCTCCAGGGCGGAATGAAGTGACTTCGATCGTCTCCCCAGTGAAGATCTCCGCGATTGGAGCCTGGTCGTACGTCGCCCCGAGACCTGCCGCGGCAATCTGAAGGGTCCGTGCGCGTCCGGGGCCAGCATGCCCACACCCGGTCGCCGCACTCGGTGCCTGGGGCAGTGTCCGCGGCACCAACCCCGGGTGGGTCGGAGATGGGAACTCCTGCGCCGTGCCACGCGCAGCTGACAGGAATCTCCTGTCTGTCTCACCAAGACTCCGGAGGGGCGGACGAGGAATTGCTCGCACGACTTGGCCTCGCCGTTGCAGGCGTTCCTTGTCGCTGAACCTGTACCTCGGCCTGAGCCGAGAGGTGAAGTTCGATCCGCACGAGTACTTCGGGAGCGACGTCAACGCCCCTGCCGATCCTGGCCGGCTGCCTGCTGGCGATCGTCCTCCACCACCGCTGGCTGCCGCGGGCGACGCGGCTCCTGGCGCCGGGCGCGCTGCTGGCCCTGGTCCTCCTGCCGGTGCTCGCCCACCGGAACGACACGCTGCACACCTCCCTGGTGCGGTGGTGGGGACGGCGTTGACGCTCGTGCTCATGATCGTCGTCATCACCCGGCCGAGATCGGTGGTCGGCGCGCTGCTGGCGAGCGGTCCGACGCGCTGGCTCGGCGAACGGTCGTACTCGATCTACCTCTGGAACGTCCTGGCCAGGATCACCGTCCTCCATGCCCTCGGCCACACGCGGCTCGGTGACCTCGCCTGGGTGGCCATGTTCGTCGTCCTG
>JBAUWD010000002.1:0-2776 GCA_049583575.1 Nocardioides sp. | reverse complement strand
GGCCGGGCCTGCTCCCGGTCTGGGAGACCTTGGAGGAGACCGGCGCGCTCGAGGCCGTCCTGCCCGAATGGGAGCGCATCCGGCTGCTGCCGCACGCGTCGGCGATCCACCGGTTCACCGTCGACCGGCACGTCGTGGAGACCTGCATGGAGGCGGCCGCGCTGATCCGCGAAGTCTCTCGCCCCGACGTACTCCTCGTCGCGGCACTGCTCCACGACATCGGCAAGGGCGGGCTCACCGAGCACAGCGTCGCCGGGGAGCCCCTGGCCCGTGAGATCGCCGGGCGGATGGGCTTCGACGACGAGGGTGTCGAGCTGATCGGGCTCCTGGTGCGACGACACCTGCTGCTCGCCGAGACCGCGACGACCCGCGACCCGGAGGATCCGGCCACGGCCCGGTGCGTGGCCGACCGGCTCGCGGGACCGGACGCGCTGTCGCTGCTGGTCACGCTGACCGAGGCCGATGCGCGCGCGACCTCGCCCAAGGCCTGGTCGGCCTGGCGGGCGAGCCTGGTCCGTCAGGTGGCCGCGCGGACGGCCAGGCTGCTGGGGGAGCCGGCCTCGATCGAGGACAGCCCCGACGTGGTCGCCGTACCGAAGGAGGTACGACGCGGCGGGGTGTCGATCCAGGTGACCCGCACGGACGGGGGAGCGCGGGTGACGGTGCTGGCGCCCGACCGGGTCGGGCTGCTCGCCGACGCGGCGGCAGTGTTCGCGCTGCAGCGCGCCTCGGTCCGGTCCGCGCGGGCGTGGGCGCAGGACGACGTCGGCGTCTCGGTCTGGGAGGTGGGCGAGGAGCATCTCGACGTGGCCGTCCTGCGCAACCGCTTCGAGGCGATCGCGGCCGGCCGGGTGGATCCCTCCACGCGGCTCAAGACCGACCCGGACCGCATCGCCCCTTCCGTCGTCGTACGTCCGGAGGCGTCTGCGCACGCCACCGTGCTGGAGGTGCGGACGGCCGACCGCCCGGGAGTGGTCCACCTGGTGTGCTCAGCCCTGGCCGGACTCGACCTGACCGTCCGGTCGGCACACGTGGACACCCTCGGCCCCCAGGCCGTCGACGTGTTCTACGTACAGGAGGCCCATGCCGGCGTCCTCTCCGACACCCGGGCCGCCGAGGCCGCCCACGCCGTACGGGCGGCTTTGTCGCGGTAGTCCATGACGAGATGGCTGCGATTTCGCCACAACCACAACCATCTCGTCATGGACTACCCCCCGAGGCGAGACCGTGAGAAGTCGGGGGGTGGGTGGCGTGCCGGTTAGGCTGGAGACCCGCACCACCCACTTCTCAAGGACTCTCGTGTTCGCCACGCTCTCCGACCGGCTCGCCGACACCTTCAAGAACCTCCGCGGCAAGGGCCGCCTCTCCGAGGCCGACATCGACGCCACCGCGCGCGAGATCCGGATCGCCCTGCTCGAGGCCGACGTGGCGCTGCCCGTCGTGCGCGAGTTCGTCGACGCCGTCAAGGAGCGAGCGCGCGGCGAGGAGGTCAGCGGAGCGCTCAACCCGGCCCAGCAGGTCGTCAAGATCGTGAACGACGAGCTGGTGACGATCCTCGGTGGGGAGACGCGACGGCTGCGCTACGCCAAGACCGCTCCGACCGTGATCCTGCTGGCCGGCCTCCAGGGCTCCGGCAAGACCACCCTGGCCGCGAAGCTCGCCGTCTGGCTCAAGGAGCAGGACAAGCAGCCGATGCTCGTGGCCGCCGACCTCCAGCGCCCGAATGCGGTCAACCAGCTGCAGGTCAACGGCGAGCGCGCCGGCGTGCCCGTCTTCGCACCCGAGCCCGGCAACGGCGTCGGCGACCCGGTCGAGGTCGCCCGGGCCTCCATCGACGAGGCCCGCCGCAGGCTGTACGACGTCGTCATCGTCGACACGGCCGGTCGGCTGGGTGTGGACGCCGACATGATGCAGCAGGCCGTCGACATCCGCGACGCGGTCAGCCCGGACGAGATCCTCTTCGTCGTCGACGCCATGATCGGCCAGGACGCCGTCACCACGGCGCAGGCGTTCCTCGACGGTGTCGGGTACGACGGCGTCGTGCTCACCAAGCTCGACGGCGATGCCCGCGGTGGCGCCGCGCTGTCGATCGCGAGCATCACCGGCAAGCCCGTCATGTTCGCCTCCGCCGGTGAGAAGCTCACCGACTTCGACGTCTTCCACCCCGACCGGATGGCCTCGCGGATCCTCGACATGGGCGACGTGATGACCCTGATCGAGCAGGCCGAGAAGGCCTTCGACCAGGAGCAGGCCCTCAAGGCCGCGAACAAGCTGACCGGTCAGGGCGGGGAGTTCACGCTCGACGACTTCCTCGAGCAGATGCAGCAGGTCCGCAAGCTCGGCTCGATGTCCAAGATCATGGGGATGTTGCCCGGCATGGGTCAGTTCCGCGACCAGCTCGAGAACTTCGACGAGCGCGAGATCGACCGCATCCAGGCGATCATCCAGTCGATGACGCCTGCCGAGCGTGCCAACCCGAAGCTGATCGACGGCTCCCGCCGAGCGCGCATCGCGCGCGGCTCGGGCCGCCAGGTGTCAGACGTCAACAGTCTGGTCGACCGCTTCTTCGAGGCCCGCAAGATGATGATGTCGTTCGCCAAGGGAGGCGGGATGCCCGGCCTGCCGGGGATGCCCGGGATGGCCGGCGGCGGCAAGCGTGGGAAGGCCAAGCAGGCCGCGAAGGCCAAGCAGGGCAAGGGACGTCGCGTGAGCGGCAATCCCGCCAAGGCTGCGGCCGCGGCCCGGGCGGCCCAGGAGAAGGCGCCGGCCAACCCGT
>JBAUWD010000001.1:0-2658 GCA_049583575.1 Nocardioides sp. | reverse complement strand
GCCGTGCTCGACGCCCGGCTGCCCGACGGCTCCGGCATCGAGGTGTGCCGCACGGTCCGCGGGGTGGACGACACCATCCAGGCACTGATCCTGACGTCGTACGACGACGACGAGGCGCTGTTCGCCGCGATCATGGCGGGCGCGGCCGGCTACGTCCTCAAGGAGATCACGGGCCAGGACCTGATCGGCGCCGTCCGCCAGGTCGCCGCCGGCAACTCCCTCATCGACCCCGTCCTGACCGCCCGGGTCCTCGAGCGCGTGCGCAACGGGCCGGGTACGGCGCCCGAGCTGGCCGGCCTGACCGAGCAGGAGCTCAAGCTGCTGGCTCTGATCGCCGAGGGCCTGACCAACCGGCAGATCGGCGAGCGCATGTTCCTGGCCGAGAAGACGGTGAAGAACTACGTGTCCAGCATCCTCGCCAAGCTCGGCCTCGAGCGCCGTACCCAGGCCGCCGTGCTCGCCGCCAAGCTGCTGGGGCCGGAAGCTCAGTCCTGACCGCTCCCGGGCAGCAGCGGGACGCGCCACCGGAGCACCAGCCCCCGGGGATCGCCGTCCGAGAGCGTGAGCGCGCCGCCGAGGGCGTGCGCCCGCTCGTGGGCGTTGCGCAGGCCGCCCTCGTGGACGTGCGGGCCGATCCCCACCCCGTCGTCGATGACGACGAGGGTCAGCTCGCCGTGCGCGACCTCGACCTCGACCTCCACCCGTGACGCGCGGGCGTGCCTGGCCACGTTGGACAGCGCCTCGCGCAGCACGGGCAGCAGCTGCTCCCGCAGCACCTCGGGCACGGCGGTGTCGACCGGACCGCTGGTGCGCACGGTGGGGGAGAAGCCGAGCACTGCGACGTAGTCGCGGGCCAGCGCCTGCAGGTCGCCGCGCAGGGTGTCCGAGCCCCGGGTCTGCAGCTCGAAGATCGTGGCCCGGACGTCGCGGATGGTGCCGTCGATGTCGCGGACCGCGGACTCCAGGCGGTCGCGGACGTCGTCGCCGCCACGCATCGACACGGCCTGGAGCTGCATGCCGACGGCGAAGAGTCGCTGGATCACCACGTCGTGGAGGTCGCGGGCGATGCGCTCGCGGTCGGAGAGGACGGCGAGCTTCTCCCGGTCGTCCACGGCCATGGCGCGGTCGAGAGCCAGGGCGGCGTGGTCGGCGAAGCTGATCAGCAGCTCGCGGTCGTCGAGGTCGCGCAGCCGCTGCTCGTCGGGGCGGAACAGCGCCACCAGCGTGCCGCCCTCACCGAGCCGGGCGCGGAGGGGCACGACGGTCGCGGTCACCGGGTCCAGGACGACGTCGACGGGGTCCCCGGTCGGCAGGTCGCCGAGGGCCTCGACGGCCGACTCGACGGCGTCGAGCACCGTCGCCACGTCACCCGGCTCGCAGGCCACCGTGAGCACATCGGCCTCGGGCGCGGGCCCGACCACCGCGGTGGCCCAGGCACGGCCGACCCGCCGGGCCGTCGTGGTGATGTGCTGCAGGGCCATCTCCCACTCCACCGGCGGCTGCAGGTCGTCGGTCAGAGCGGCGGCCGCCTCGAGCCACTGCCGGCGGCGCTCGCTGAGCCCGTAGGCACGCGCGTTCTCGATCACCAGCCCGGCCGCGCCGGCGAGGGTGACGACGAGTCGCTCGTCGGCGTCGGTGAAGTCGCCGCCGCCCTCCTTCTCGGTGAGGTAGAGGTTGCCGAACACGGTGCCGCGGATGTGCACGGGGACCCCGAGGAACGACGTCATGGGCGGGTGGTTCGGAGGGAAGCCGGACGAGGCCGGATGCCGGGTCAGGTCGGTCAGCCGCAGCGGCCGGGGATCGGTGACCAACAGGCCGAGGATGCCGCGGCCCTCCGGGAGATGCCCGATGCGGGCCCGCTCCTGTTCGGTCAGGCCGGTGGACACGAACTCGCCGAGCGTGTCACCCGAGCCCAGCACCCCGAGGGCGCCGTACCGGGCGCCGGTGAGCGCCGTCGCCGCCTCGACGATCCGACAGAGCACGCTGTGCAGGTCGAGGTCGGACGAGATGGCCATCACGGCCTCCAGCAGCTTGCGGCTGGAGTCCGAGAGCAGATCGGTCTCTGGGTACGCGGTCATGCCTCTCCTAGGCCGGATCGCGGAGACGTCGGGGCACGCCGGCGTCCACCGGCGCTCCGTGGTCGAGCCGCAGCTTGACGTCGACGAGCTCGGCCCCCTGCGGGGTGGCGACGACGGGGTTCAGGTCGGCCTCCGCCAGCTCGGGTACGTCGACGGCGAGTCGGCCGAGCGACACGATCAGGTCCACCAGTGCGCGCTCGTCCACGGGCTCGCTGCCGCGGTAGCCGGACAGCAGCGGCCAGATCCGCAGCGCCCGCAGCGCCCGGGAGGCGTCCTGGGCGGACACCGGGGCGAGGAGCAGCGTCCGGTCGTTCCAGAGCTCGGTGGCCGTGCCCCCGGCGGCGACCATCACCATCGGGCCGAGGCCCGGGTCACGGACCACGCCGAGGGCGACCTCGACGCCCTGCGCCATCGGCTGCACGATCGTCGCGACCTCCGGGTCGCCCGTGGTGGCGGCGAACTCCTCGACGGCACCGAGCACCGACTCGACCGTCGGCAGGCCGGTGCGCACGAGGTGTCGCTCGGTCTTGTGCACGACTTCCGGGTCGGCCACCTTCACCGCGACCGGCAGGCCGACCTC